>NZ_DASTAT010000109.1 GCF_035712445.1 Oligoflexus sp.
ATGGCGCCTCGACTATAATGGAAGGTGATAGGCGTATTCCATCACCCCCGGAGGCCCGGCCCCATGGGTTTTGTCTTCAGACTCCTTCTGGGAAGTCTGCTCATCATCGCGAGGCTCTCAGCCGCGGACGCCCCCAAACCATCCCGACCCTATGCGGTCGACGATGAGAGCGCAGCTTTTCAAAAAAAGCAGATGCAGGAAGCGGAACGCCTCAAGGAAGCCAGCCCCAAACAGATTCGCCTCTTCCATGAAGTGCTCGACGAGCTCTTGAATGAATTCGCCTATGATGTGAAGAGCGGGCAAATATCGGGTCTGAAGAATCTTTCCATCCGCAAGGTCTCGGTCAGTGAAACCCTGCCCCGCACCTATGAAAACTATGTGGAGCTTCTGGTCGCCGAGCGCATCCGGGAAAACTCGAAGATCCGCATGATCAGCTGCCTTCCCTGCAAAACGAAAAACACCCGCATCGTCGATGATAAACTTCTGATCAGCTCGCCTACGACCAATACGGATGATATGAATCGAGCGGCCAATCAGCTCGGCATCGAAAACTTCATGGATGTGGTGCTGGTCTATCACACCACGCATATGGTGCTGGCACTGCAGATCTTTGAAAGCAGTAACAAGGAAATGGTCTGGACCCGCACCTATAACAGCGAAACCCTGAAGACCCGTTTTCAGAAGCTCGCCGTCGATTACAGCCAGATCGAAGCGGCCCGCACGGGTGATGAATATAAGCCGGATTTCCGTTACCTGATCGGCTTCGGTGGTGGTTCCATCCCGAATGTGGAGGCCGATGCTCGCGAAAAAAGCGTTCTGACCCTGCACGTGCGGGGCACCGAGAAATTCGATAACAGGCGCAACGAATTCGGCCTGCTGCTGACGCTGAACATGGCGGCCAGCGCCCTGCTCAGTGATTATCCTTCCGAAGGTCCTGAACCCACGGCCAGCGCCAGCACGGAGCCCACCGAACGCAAGGCCACGCCCTTCACCAATTCGCTGGGGCTCTTCGCGCTCTATGCTCACAATTTTCTGGGTACGCTCGAATCATACAATGATGTGCGTTACGGCGTGAACGTGGCCCTTGGACTTCATCTGGCTTCGGGCTACATGGCTCCGACGCTGCGCACGGGCCTTGATACCTACTTAGGGCGGCGCTTTTCAGTGAATACATCTTTGATCCTGGTGGGCCCGGCCAATATTCTTTTGGATGGCAAATTCACGAAAGTCTCGGGAGGAGTCGGCGCGGATGTGGCGGTCAGCTACAACATGTAAGGGGGCTCTGCCGCTCCTGGCCCTGCTGCTGACCCACTGTCGGCAGTCGAGTGATCAGTACCAAACGCTGGTCGAAGGCCAGATCTCGTATCCCTTTGCCGATCAAACCCGCCCCATCGGCAAGGACGCCGCCAGCGAGCGCTTCGTCATTCGTTCCATCAAAGGCGGGGCGGAATATATCGTGGAAATACCGCACGGCGCTGAAGACTATGATATCAGCATACCGATGACCTCCCTGCCCCAGGAAGAAGGCAAAATCAAAGTCCAAAATCCCCAGCTGACCGATCGTGAGCTGCTCGCGACCATGCCCGGCCCCAGCCAGGATCAGGAGCGTGATCGTTCCATGCTCGAAGACGCGATGGGCGTGGGAACGCCCGATGGCCCCGAACAGGGCCCCAGCTATTCACTCGGCCTGGCCAAGATCATGGAACTCTATAAAAAGCGGGACTATGAATACGCTCTGATTGAAGTCAATCAGCTTCTGGCCTATTACCCGAATGCGGCGCGGCTTTATAAAATGAAGGGCACGATACTTTTGAAAACCGGGGATTTGAAGCTGGCCGAGAAAGCCTGGCTTCGAGCTGCGGAACTCGATCCTGATGATCGGGGCATTCAGAAAGGCATCGAGCGTTTAAGAAAGCGGCAGGAGCTGCAGCAAAAAGCGGCTCCGGGCAAGCCGCAATCCAAAACGAAATCGAAGAAATCCATTACGGCCCAAACACCTGGCCGCATTCTCTTTTCGGGCGCAGGCCCTCGCAACGCTCTCTGACCACCGCTTTTTCATCTTCGCTCAAAACCTTGGCCGCATTCACCTGAAGCCGAAACCTGCTGCGGCCTTCCGGGACCATCTGCGCTTCCACTTCATAAAGCTTCCGGCCCGGTTCCCAGGCATTTTCCCGACCATAGAGACGAAGCTTCAAAGGTTCGCCCTTGGTCGTGAACTTTTGCCAATTTTGGGTGATCGCGTCCGGGGTGTAGATCTCGGGGCGATAGCCGACATCCGCTTCCGGTGTTTCAGCGAATTCCCAGTAATCGACGGATAAAGGATAATACGCAATCAGACGGGAATCACCCGGGATCGGTAGTTTCTGGCGAACAGCGGCTTCCACATCCTCGGTGCGACCAGGCTGCATCGGGCAGGAGTTCTGCAGGTGGAAGGTCACCACACTCGGCGTGTTATCCCCTTTTTTGTCGATGCGGCCGCGACCTGCGGTGCAGGGAAATCCCATCGCGGTCCAGCTGCTGCCGCGCTGAAATCCTTCGCTCCCGTCTTCGGTCTGGCAGGTTTTCAGAAAACCGATCACCACCACCGAGGCGCTGCTGATGTAGTAAGGCAGCTTGATACCCGCCGGCAGACTCTGGCAATCACTGCTGGGGTGTGGAATGGGAGCTTCACGCACAGCCTCGGCTGCGGGAGCGCCATTTTTAGGGGTATCCGACGCCGCGGACTTTTCCGGGCTTTGCGGAGATGCAGGTACGTCTTCCAAAGGCTTTTCCGAAACACACGATACGGCCACACAGCACAAAAGAACGAGCAACAACTTGGACATGAATCCTCCGCCTCCTTCAGGCCATTCCACTGCTGGTTCATTCTATCACCCGGTCCCAACCGAGTTGAAGCCGCAAATCGCGGAAGGTGACAGGGAGGAGATCCCCCCTGCCACTCCACAAACATCACAACTGACTGCCCTAAGACAATACAGCTTACTGTGCTTACAGAAGTTTGAGGGCCAGTTCAGGCACCGAGCTTGCCTGAGCCAAAACAGACGCTCCTGCCTGACCGAGGATACGGTTCTGCGTAAACTGCGCGGTGACTTCAGCAAAATCAACATCGCGGATACGGCTACGGCTTGTAGACATGTTCTCGATCTGAATACCAAGGTTATTGATCGAAGAGGTCAGACGGGACTGCTTGGCACCCAGAGTTGCACGGTTACCAGCCACAGTTTTGATCGCGTTATCAATCGTCGTCAGTTTTTCAGCGGCTGTTTCACGGCTGAAATCACCATCCGCTTCCATCGGACCAATTTCAGCTTCTGAATTCAAACCAAGGACCTCTTTGGCGTTCAGCTTGACGGAATCGATGTCAATGTCGATGGTGTCGGTGTTTTCCACAAGGCCATCACCCGCACCGACATGGATCGTGAGACTGCCGATGCCGTTGTTGGCATCCGAACCGCCGAGCAGGTTCAAACCGTTGAACTCTGTGGTGTTGGCAATACGATCGATCTCGTCCACCAGCTGCGTATATTCCTTGTTGGTGTAAGAGCGTTCCAGGTTGCCAATCGTATCGGAAGCGGACTGCGTAGCCAGCTCGCGCATACGGATCAGGATGTTGCTGATCTCGTTCATGCTGCCTTCAGCCACCTGAATCAGCGAGATACCATCATTGGCGTTGCGCTGGGCCTGGGACATCGAACGGATTTTGCCGGTCATGGTTTCCGAGATCGCAAGACCCGCGGCATCGTCAGCCGACTTATTGATGCGTTGGCCACTCGACAGCTTTTCCATGTTGGACTGCATGTCAGAAGTGGTGTTCGACAGGCGACGCTGAGCGGTAAGCGAAGGAACGTTGGTCTTGATGCGCAAACCCATGATAAAAACCTCCAGAAAGTCAGTGTGGATGATTGCGAAAATTCATAACCCTCCTATCGTCGACACCAAAATGTTTTTGAGTGATTCCCCAAATTCCGACTTGATTTTTCATCACGCTTGCATTGATGGAATTGAGAAAACAAAAAAAGTCCGCAGTGATTCCTGAGGCCTGAAAAAGTGGCTTTTTTAATCGGGAAGCTTGAAAATTATGGCAAAGGATTTCCTATTTTCATCAAAAGCGGGTCTGATGAATTCACAAGGAAATTTATTTGGAATCACAAAAAGAAAGGCATTAGTCTTCTATCTTAACGCCTTAAGGAAGCGGGTCAGACTCGGAATGCGGTCCAGGCGGGCGAGCAGGCTCAGAAGCATTTGATAGAAGGCCAGCATGCCCAAGGTCATGAGCACCGGCTCCCAAAGGATAAGGATGCGGGTGCCCTGCCAGAGCCTCTCTGCCGGCAGCGGCAGATAAATAAGGTCCATGATTCCAGCGCCCAAAGCGCTCAGGATGATCGCCAGCCCCACGAGGTTCACAAGCGGCCTGAGGTAAGGAAGCCAGCGCGAGCGCCATGTTAAAGCCAGAACCATCATCATGATACCCAGGCCCGAATCCCGATCCAAAGGACTCAGGAAGTCATGAATCCACATGCGGACAGCCGTTCCGCTGAGAGCTTGCAGCGGCAAGGGACCATATTTACGTAAAGCGAACTGCACGAGCAGGACGATCAAAAGAATAATGAAGCCAAGACCGGTGACGTTCTTCAAAGCCATCTGAAAGCGAGGCTGACCCACGAGGGTCCGAATGCCATCCGGCAAAGGCCGAAAGAGTCCACCCGACAAAGGCGCGTCGGGCGCAGGCCCAAGGGACAGATTCAAAAACTCGCCCCAGCGTTTCCAGAGTTTCACATCACGACTGATGGGTTCCACGGGCGCAGGCACACGCTCATGCTTGCGCCGCAGAATCGGACGCCAGGCCGCCAGGACCAAAGGCGGCGCAAATCCGATGAGCGCGGTCCCAGGATCCAAAGTCATCAGCGCGGCCACGATTCCATAGGATACGAGATAAACCCACCAGGATCCGGAGCGCAGCCAATGCCCGATGCACATGGCCCAGAATGCAAAACCCACGGCGATCATCGCATCCCCCGAGATCTGTCCATTCGCAGCGATCAAACGTCCGCGACTGAGCAGAGCCACGGCCACGATCAGGCCCACGACCCATGACCTCGCCATCACGCGGGTGAGCAGCACGCAGAAAACGAGGCAGGCTATCAAAAGCCCCTGGTTATAGCGCACGAATCCAGCTTCATGAAACACACCATTGCGGCAGCTGGCCAAAACCAGAGACTGGTAGAGTCGCGCATCGGCCCAGCCCGGCCGCTCCCAGCTTCCCTGCGTGGGTTTTTCCGGCCCCAGCTGTCTTAAACTGAAGGAACGTCGGCAGCTGACGCTCGTCTCGCTGCGATCAAAAGCATAACGATTTTGTGGAGCATAGGTGATGACATAGGATCGCAAATCCATCCAGACCAGCCGCAGAAGGATCATGCTGAGGAGAGTCACGATAAGAGCGCTTTTGAATTCCGACGCACGCATGCAGAGTTTCCCGCTGGAGTCCGAATCCCCTATCCTACCGGGGATAGCCGCTATCGTCCACGGGATCTTGGGATTTTCATGGACCTTTCTCAAGGGCCGAAGGTAACATGAGGAAAACAAATTTCATTCCTGGCGGAGACTGAACGTGACCCGAGCCCTCGTTTCTCTCTTTGCGGCTTTTGTGCCCCTTTTAGCCATCATGATGGGGCAAAGCCCTCTCCTGCAGATTCAGAGCCAGTTTCAGCAGGCCCGTTTTCAGTATGAGCAGGCCCTGCAAACGACGCGTCAGCAGCTGATGGAGTTGGGCCGCGAGCTGAAGGGCAATCCCGTGCTGACGCAGGATCTGAATGAGCAGGCATACAGTGCCGCCAGTCGCATCCTCGGCGGTTATGTCTCGCCTGGCCGCGCGGATCAGCTGGCCATTCTTGATCAGGACTGCAAATACCTCGCGCATTCGGAGCAGGGCGTGCTGCTCAGCACCGACTGCCCTTTGCAGGATCGAGGCCTGACCCAGGGCGCTTTTCAGTGGCGCATGACAGGTGAGCATCCCACTCTGGAATGGGTGATGCCGCTGGGCTCTTTTGGCGAGCGGCGCGCGTTCCTGCTCGTTTCCACGACGCTGAAGGAAAGCTGGATTTTTTCCATGAATGGTCTGCGCGAAAAATTCCGCAGCCTGGAGCTGGGCATCGGTGAACCGCGCTCTGGCCGGCCGTCCCGTGTGGTCTTTGAAGCGGGTCCGGCGACTCTTTATTCCCAGCATGTGCTTCTGCGCTTTTATCCGGCTGTCCTGCAGAAAGAGCCGGTCTCGCTCTTCAATGCCACGCTGGTGGCTTTTACGTTGGTGGTCCTGGCCTTCGGTCATGCGATCCGGCAACTGAAGCAGCGCGATGCCAGGATAAAAAAATCTGTCGCTGGTTTGAAACAGTGGGCCAAGGATCTGCAGGCGGAATCCGCGGATGATGAAGGCGGCGGTGAGTCCGATCCCATTCCTTCGATCCAGGAGAGTTTGAATCGCCTCGTGAGAAAAAATTATGATCAGTTGCAGGCCTGCCGTCAGCATAGCCACAGCCTTTCCCAGCAGATCGTAGGGCTCGAAGCGCGCCTCATGGATCAGCAGGTGGAACAGGCCTGGATGCAAAAGGCCCGTTCGCTGCATCAGCAGATGAATGGTTCCGCCCAGGCCCATCTGCAAAAGCTGCAGGACATTCATAGTCTCGGCGAGGATATTTCCCATCTTGCCGCCAAACAGCTCGTGCGTCCCGCGCAAAAACTTTTTGAGCTGGGTCAACGCTGGGCTGTGGAACTGCAGACGGTTTCCCCGCGAAAACTCGTGCGCTCCATGGCCGAGCGGGTCGATGCCCAGGGTGAGTCGGAGCTGGAAAAAACCGTGAGAACCCTGATCGAATCCAGCCACGAACTCAGCAACAGCGCGATCAACGTCACGCTCCTTTCCCAAACCATGCTGCAGCAACTCAAGGACAACGTTCAACTGGCCGAACACTGGCATCGCCTCATGGGCGGGGCGGACAAGGGCAGCAAGTCTTTGCATCAGCTGATCGTCGATAGCCAGGGCCTGATTCACATGCAGGAGAAAGATCTGCAGCTGCAGTATGAAAACCTGGTGGACGATCATGAGATGCATCATCTCAATATTCCCCAGAGCACACTGCATTCCGTCCTATATCACTGTCAGATGGCTTTGATCGAACTCGCCCGTGAACGCGGCTGGGCCAACCCCACCCTGCATTACCAGTGCAAGAAGCGGGATGATAAGATGATCCTCGTCCTCTCTTTGCGTGGGCCTCATGATGATGACACCATAACCCAGCAGCTGCCGCGGGCCGGTGAACAGCACCAGCACCTTGCCATCCAGCTTTTGCAGGGTTATGGGATGAAGATCACCCGACTGCCCGCTTTGCAGGGCATCCAGGCGATGGCTTTGATCTGGGACGATAAGCCCCTTGTGAAGCAGGATCAATCAGGGACGGACCGGACTGCGCACCAGATTTAAAAATTCCTGGCGTGTTTCATTCTTTTGAAAGACGCCCTGCATGCAGCTGGTGGTGGTGAAGCTCTCGCGTTTTTCCACCCCGCGCATCATCATGCAGAAGTGAAAAGCCTCGATCACCACGCCCACGCCCTGTGGCTCCAGAACAGTTTGAATGGACTCGGCGATCTGCCGGGTCATGCGTTCCTGGACCTGCAGGCGGCGGGCGTAAGCCTCCACCACGCGCGGGATCTTCGACAGTCCGACCACCTTTTTGGTGGGGATATAGCCGACGTGAACCTTGCCATAAAAAGGCAGAAGGTGATGTTCGCAGAGGCTATAGAATTCGATATTGCGGACGATGACCATATCCTGAAAATCGACATCGAAAAGAGCCTGTTTCAGAATCTTGGGCACATCCTTTTCATAACCGCTGGTCAGGAATTGAAAACTGCGCAAAAAGCGATGTGGAGTTTTCTGCAGTCCATCACGATCCGGATCCTCGCCGAGGTCGCGCAGAAGATGCCGCAGGGCTTCCTCATGCTTCGCGTCATTCATATTGCGTGTCATATCTATCCCACTTTACCAATGTCAGCCAGTACATCATCGAGTTGTACTTCATCCTCCTGGTCCGTGCCAACATCAATCGTCGGCATCGTCGTGGTGAAGCGTTCTTCAAGACCATCCAGAAGTTCGTGCTGATCCTCTTCCGTACTCACCGGCGAAGCTGGCTGGGGACTTTGCGTCGCTATCTTCAAAACCTTGATATTATGCGTGGCATCAGTGAATTCCGGATCGGCCTCGGCGGATTTTTCAAAGCACTTGAGGCCCTTGTCCGGCTTGCCGAATTTCACATAGCCGATGCCCATGTTGTAAAGAATGCGCGACACGAGTTTCGGTTTCTTGGCCAGGATCTGCAGCGCTTTCTGATAAAGCTCAAAGCCCGCATCATAACGCTTCTGGCGAATGGCGAGAATCGCGGCGGTATTGAACACCGCACTCAGTTCGCGGGGGCTGGCGAATTCGTTCAAAAGACCAAGCGCCTCGTTCACCTCGCCCATCAGCATCTTGCTCGTGCTCTTGCCGACCTTGGCTTCCTTCGAACCCGGGGCGAAACTCAGGACCTCCTCGAAGGTCGCTTCGGCTTCCTCGGGCTTGTCGATCTTCAGGAAAATATTCCCGAGTTCGATGAGGCGCTCGACGTTATAGGGGCTGATGAGCTGCGCGCCCTTCAGCGAGGCGATCGCGCCGTTGTGATCGCCGTTTTTCAGGCGGCAGCGCGCATAAAGATGCTTGATGCGCGCATAGCAGTCCTCGGTATTGATGTAGCGTTTCAAGAGCGTTTCCGCCCGGCCCCAATCGTTCTGCAGAATGTAGCATTCCGCCAGCTCCACGGCCACGCGCTGATTGTCGGGCTGCTTTTCGCTCAGGCGCTCCAGCATCTCAATCGCCTGCTGCACGTTATCGGTCTGCCGCGCGGATTCCACGGCCATCAGCATTTTCCGCACCGGCGAAACATGCTGGTAGTCCTTCACGAGGCCTTTGATCTGAGTGCGGATCGTATCCATGTTCACTTCACCGATGGCCACATACTGAACGAAAAATTCCCGGGCCATGGATACGATATTCTCGTCTTCATGGGCTGCAACCAGAAAGACGGGATGCGATTCCAGGCGGCTCTTCTTGCGATTGCCGCTCAGGATCGCGCTGATTTTATCGGGACCGTATTCCCAATCGAGCACGAGCATGCAGTAGCCGGTCTCTTCGAGCTTTTCGCTGCATTCCTTGTCCTCGGTGGTGGAGACGATGGAGCCGGGCTTGATGCCCTGGGCTTTGAATGCCTGGCGAACTGCATCGCGAATATCCGCACGCTTGGTCAGTATAATCGCGTTGACTTCTTCGTTGTTTTCCACGGGACTCTCCTTGCCGCCTGCGCCCAGTATCAAAGTATAAGTATACCGGAATTGTGGAAAGCAGCAAAACGCCCCGTTCGCTAAAGGAAGACTCCGGGCATCACCCGTGCTTTGGTCAGGATCTCGGCCAATTCCTCGGCCGGATCGCTGTGAATCACAAGGCCGCTGCCGGCTGCGAATTCCCATCGCTTCCGATGCACCGCCGTGCGAATCAGAATCGAGGAATCCAGAACTCCGGTCCACGCATCTTTATATACAATATTACCCATAAACAGGCCGCGAGGACGAGATTCTTTTTCGCGAATCGCAAGCATCACTTCACGTTTCGGAGCGCCTGTGATGGAACCGCCGGGGCATAAGGCTTTCAAAAGCTCGCCCATGGCAAGGCCGGGACGCAAAAGCCCCTGGATACGGGCAATGCGATGATGCACGTTGGAAAAGCTGTGCAAAGACCCGGGATCCAAAACCTTGACGCTGGATGCTTGACAAACGCGGAAAAGATCATTGCGCAGAAGATCGACGATCATATTGAGTTCCGCCGCATCCTTGCTGCTCGCCATGAGCGCTTCCTGCTGCTGACGATCTTCCCGAGGATCCTGGGACACGGGACGGGTGCCTTTGATCGGCTCGCTTTCGATGCGTGTTCCTGCCTCATCCGTGCTCAGGCGGAAAAAACGCTCGGGGCTGAAGGACACCAGCTTAAGATCCGGCAGATCCAAAAACGCGGAAAACGGCCCACCCATGTGCGCGAGCTGCTGGAGCCAGCGGGACCGCGGGATCTCAGCATCGGTTGACCAATAACGGAGCAGATTGATCTGATAATAGCGGCCGCGTCGGATATCCTCCAAAGCCCCGCGGACAGCATTTTGATATTCAGCATCCGTCCAGCTGCTTTGCCAACGCGGTGACGCAAGATCCTCAGGGGAAGGTCCGGGCCTCGTGCGGCTCAGGTCCACGTGATGGGCGCAGCCCTCCCAACCATCTTCCTCGTAAATCACAGCGTCCTTAGTCTCGTGATCAAAAATCAGAGTCCGCTTCATCCGAAAGGCGCGTGAAGCGGCGCCCTCGTCATCGTAAGCAACGACGGCCAGATGGCCTGTCGTCCATGTGTTTTCGGGCGAACGGCGCGGCGCTGATGGTGATTCCTGAAGGAAGCTTTCCCAGGGCACTTCATCCCAGCTCAAGGCCACCATGGATTGACGTGATCCGCGCCCACCAAGGACCAGAAGGTTCTGGTCAGGACTGAGCTGATCCAAGGCCGACCAGATCGTCCCGAGTCCCAGGTCGAAACCTGTGAATTTCCGCTTTTGAAGGGCCATGCGCAGAGCCTCCGCCATGAATTCAAGCGAGGAAACTTTGCCCAAGAGTCAGCCGGAAGTCGAGCAGGAAAAGCCGGGAAAAGAGCCTTAGTGGCGGGCTTCAGCTCGGCTTTGCATTTTCGCTTGCCCCGAGTATCATGAGGCCCTCGTGAATCCCCATTTTGTATAGGATTTTCTATGAGTATTGCAGGATTTGACAAGGTCGGCGTGATCGGCTCAGGTCAGATGGGCAGTGGCATCGCCCAGGTTTGCGCCATGAAGGGCCTTCAGGTGACCCTTATTGATATTAAAGAAGCGCAGCTCGAAGGCGCGAAAAAAGGCATTTCCAACTCCCTCAGCAAACTCGAAAGCAAGGGTCTGCTCGGCAGCGAGACAGCCAGTGCCGTGCTCGCCCGCCTCCAGTTTTCGACACAGATGCAAAGCCTGAAAGAGGCCGATATCGTGATCGAAGCCGTGAGCGAAAATGAAACTTTGAAAATGAAAATCTTTCGCGAATTGGATGAAATCACGCAAGAGCGCTGCGTTCTAGCCAGCAACACCTCGTCCATTCCCATCACGCGCCTCGCGACCGCCACCCGGCGGCCGGATAAAGTCATCGGCATGCATTTTATGAATCCCGTGCCGATCATGAAGCTGGTCGAGGTCATTCCCTCGATGACCAGTTCGGAAGAAACCATCAGCCGGGTTGTCAAACTTGCCGAGGGACTCGACAAGGACGTGACCCGCTCGCAGGATTATCCTGGATTCGTGATCAATCGCATCCTGATGCCGATGATCAATGAGGCCTTCACGGTTTTGATGGAAGGCATAGCGACCGCCGAGGACATCGACAAGGGCATGAAGCTCGGCACCAATCAGCCGATGGGTCCTCTCACTTTAGCGGATTTCATTGGCCTTGATACCTGCCTTGCGATTATCAAAGTCCTGCATGAAGGCCTGGGCGATCCACGCTATCGCCCGAGCCCCCTGCTCGTGAAATATGTGGAAGCAGGCTATCTGGGTCGTAAAGCCGGCCGCGGTGTTTACAACTATTCGCAGAAATAAGGAGCGCCCATGACTCAAGCTCAATTCGAGACCCTGCTGTGGTCCCGTGAAGGCGATGTCGCAACCGTCACGATCAATCGCCCGAAAGTTTTGAACGCACTCAACGCACAGGTGCTGCGTGAACTGAATCTGATTCTGGACAACCGTGAGCTTACCGCGGGCCTGCGCGCCCTGGTTCTGACGGGCGCAGGTGATAAAGCGTTTGTGGCTGGCGCGGACATCGCCGCCATGCGGGAAATGACGACTCAGGAAGCCCTGCAGTTTGGAAGATTGGGTCAGGACACGACCCGAAAATTCGAGGCCGCCCCTTATTTGACCATAGCGCGCGTGCAAGGTTTTGCTCTGGGTGGTGGCTGTGAATTGGCCATGGCGTGCGACATCATTGTCGCTTCGGAAAAAGCCCTGTTCGGCCAGCCAGAAGTGGACCTTGGTTTGATCCCAGGATTTGGCGGAACGCAGCGTCTTGCAAGGCGTGTGGGTCTTCCCCTCGCCCTGGAAATTTTATGCGCTGGTCGTAAATTGAACGGCCGCGAAGCCTTCCAATTGGGTCTTATTTCGAGCGTCGCAACGGCTGAAGAGCTGGATGCGACCCTTGCCCAGATTTTGAAGAATCTAGGCCGCGCGGCGCCCCTGGCTGTGGCGGAAACCAAAAAGCTGGCCCGGGCCTCGCTCGAGATTCCTTTGGAACATGGGCTTGCCGCCGAGGTCACAGCTTTTGCAAGCTGCTTCACCGGCCAGGAAGCCAAGGAAGGACTGAGTGCTTTCTTGGAGAAGCGCAAGGCCAATTTTTCCAGCTGACCTCTGGGGGGTGACGCCTTCATGAGCGCCGACTTTAACTGGAAATTTGCCGAACGCTCCTTTATGATACCGTGACTCCCGGATCTGATCTTCTGTATTCCTTGGCTGGATAGGCTGTACATGTGAAGCCAGATTCTCTGGGGCCCTTATTTACAGGCTCTTTTACAAGGACGATGGGTTATGAATGAGATACTCAATAAAGTTCAAGTCGATTTGAATAAGCTGCAGAAAACCCTGGAACGCGAAGGAGAAGTCTTGATCGGCAAAATCAAGGAAGCTGCCAACAAAGCCGCGACCAACAAAAATGTGGTGGAAAAAAAGAAAGAGTTCGAAAAGCTGGTTGACACGCAAATCAAAAAACTCGAACCAGCCTTCGACAAGTATTATAAAGAGCTGAAGATCGCTGCTGCCAAGTACGGTGTGAACCTGGACAAACTTGAAAAAAGCGTGAAGACGACCACCGAGAAAGCCACGAGTCGTCTGAACAGAAAAGACAAGTCGACCAAGGCGAAACCCAAGACCACGACCAGCTCCAGCACTCACACAGCCGCAGCTGAAAAGCCAGCGAGCGGTGCCAGCGCCAAGAAAAGCAGCACCGGCGCGCGGAAGAAAAAGGCCAGCAAGAAGGCCTAAGGATTTTATTCTTTGACAGCTTCGTCCAAAAAGGGCCAGCGCCTGAACGCCCCCGATGCAAGAATCGGGGACGTCCTGGTCACCTGGTACCAAAAAAATAAAAGATCCCTGCCCTGGCGTCAGCGCTTTCTTGAATCCGGCGATCCCTATGTGATCTGGATCAGTGAAATCATGCTGCAGCAGACCACCATTCAGGCCGTGCTGCCAGCTTACGAGCGTTTCCTCGGCGTTTTTCCCCAACTTAAAAACCTGGCCGCCGCCACCGAAGATGAAGTGCGCCTTGCATGCCGCGGACTCGGTTATTACCGACGTTTCCGTCTTATGCATGAGGCCGCGCAGGTCCTGGCCGCGCGCGAGCCCTTTCATTGGCCGCGCACCTACAAGGAATGGCGTGAACTGCCCGGCATCGGCGATTATACCGCTGCCGCAATCAGCAGCATTGCCTTCGGTGAAGCCAAGGCCGTGGTCGATGGCAACGTCGAGCGCGTCTTCTGCCGCCTGCTCGATCGCCGCGTGGTGCCGGATCAGAAATTGAAAAAAGAATTCCAGGCGATGGGTGACAGCATGATCCCGGCCTCAGCCCCTGCGGATTATAATCAGGGTGTGATGGAACTCGGACAGACGATCTGCATCAAGCAGAATCCTCGCTGCGCGATCTGTCCTGTGCAGGATTTCTGTGCGGCCTTTAAAAACGGCAGCCAGAATCTGGCCCCGGCTCCGAAAAAACCGATGGAGTATGAAGAGGTGCGGATGCATCTCTGGCTGCTCCTTCAAAACGGGAAAATCGGTCTGGTGCAGCGTTCCAAGGATGCGCGTTTTCTGGGTGGAACTCTCGGGCTGCCGACCGCCTGGGAAAAGGACGGTGAACTGCGATGGGAACAGGCGGGCCGCTGGGATTTTCAAACGGAAGCGTTTGGGAGCATCAAACACGGCATCACCAAACATCGCATCCAGGCCTTCGTTCATCGGAAGGATTGGAAGGGGAATTCCCCGGCCATGACCTGGGTCCCCTTGGAAGAAGCCGAGACGCAGCTGGTCAGTAACCTGGACCGCAAGGCGCTGCATCTCTTTCTCAAACTCGAAGCCAAACCCACGCTCTTTGATGATCAGAGCTTTCTGTAAACCAGATCCCCGTTGAAGAAATACGGCCGGTTCGTATCGGATGAACCCTGTCCATCGGCCGTAAAACGGGAATCAGTGATGGTATTATCCCGGACCAGGATGATGTCGTAAAGATTCATGGATCCCACTGTTCGATACCCATCATCAATTTCAGGACGCGGCTTGCAGCTCTTTCCGTTCACCGTTGTTTCAGCGTTCAGGGTGAAGGTATAGCCGGAGCAGAAGGCCGTCGTGCCCGCTGTCACGCCATTGAAAAGTCCATCCAGAGCTGCGCTGGTATGCACCGTATACTTCGTTGAAGTGTTCGCATAATTGATCTTATAGCCGCCTTCCACATAATCAAGCCCACCCGGGACGATATAGGTCCCCGAATAGGTTACGGTATAGGCTGGCGAACCGCTGCAATCCGCGCCCACATCGACCTTGGCGCTTTGCGTCCAGGTATTGCCACTGAAAGTGAAGGTTATAAGGCTTTCTTCAAAGCAGGCCTCCCATGATCCTGCCAGCTGCGTTCCCACGGTGTAGGAATTATTCGATATACTGCTGTAGCTAAAAATTCCGACGGAATAAATTTCACCCTCAGCAAACGAAGATGCGGGTTTCATCAGAACGGCTTCACCCGCACTTTTACCGACATCATAAGCCTTCATAGCGGAAAAGTGACCAAACGCAAGTCCTGTGAGGCTCATCGTCTCAGCGTCCGACTTCACCTCTTCCGTCCAACCCGTTCCCGGCTTCAGTGTATAATCACCATTGGCTGCAAGACAGCTCATGTTGATCGTTTCAACATTATCGCCGATCTTGTTTTTGAAGCCATCACAGACAGGCTCCGCTGTGAGTATGCCGTTCCAATGGTCCAGCTCCCGAGCCTGGATCACCCGGATCTTCAGCGAAGTCCTGGTGAAATCCATACTGAAAACACCAGCCTCATTCTGCTCCAAATTTTGCAACCAGCTTACTGTGCCTTCACCGCGGATGATTGCCACCAGACCGCTTTTGCAATCCTCGCTTTCAAAACCAAAGGTTTCGGCTTCGTAGCTTCCATTGCTCATGACAACGATTTTCCGCAGTTCCTTTGGATAGGATGCCGACGGATCCGCTGCCACGCATCCGCTGTAAAGATAATCATTAAGAGCAGGCTTCGCTTCAGCTTTACTTTCGCCTCCAGCTGTGGAAAGCGCAGTATCCTCTTTCTCTTCCGCTGGACCACAGGCCCACACATTCAAAAGCAAAAGGCCAGCCGAGACTTTCAGTAGGTAAGAATGTCT
Source organism: Oligoflexus sp. (assembly GCF_035712445.1). Taxonomy (NCBI): domain Bacteria; kingdom Pseudomonadati; phylum Bdellovibrionota; class Oligoflexia; order Oligoflexales; family Oligoflexaceae; genus Oligoflexus; species Oligoflexus sp. The sequence continues at coordinate 15,548 of NZ_DASTAT010000109.1, forward strand.
TTGCACTGTCATAGCACCTCCGTACCTTTTCAAGGTCGGCCGGAGGTGCCGCGCGGTGAGCTAAGAAATATTAACCGATGCAGCCTTCTTCATTTGCTTGGTTTTTCTTCGGAAATGCGCCCTGCGAAGCAGAACTCCCAGGCTCCAAAGAACGAAAGCGGCGGCGAAACATTTGATAGCAAAAATAAGCCCCACTCCAAAGCCCATCTGCAAACCGGCGGCACCCAAAAGAGCCATAAAACCAGGAATGCAGAGCGGGCACTTGGGAAGAAGGAAGGTCAGCGCTCCCACAAGGAACAGCCTGGGCGATGTCCCGGGCCCTGGGCTGTTCTCGGGTTCGCGGCAACAGCCTCTCATTTGGAATACTCGTTGTGACGTTTCACCCAGGCCGCTGGCCATTCGAGCTGCGCTTCATCCCGGCCCTTGGGCACAAGGTCCAGGAGTCCATAGGTGCCGTTCAACGACTCCAGCCCACGACCTGTGGTGAAATACGTTTGATAGACATCGTTCCCGTCCCGATAGAAAACGCTCAGTCCTGGCATCTCTCCATGCTCCGAATGCGTCACGCCAAGGTCGGAGTTGAAGTCAGAACCAGCCGAAGACACCCAATCAAAGGACCAGTCCATCTTCTTTTTCCATTCCATCAGAGCCTCGATCGGCGCCTTGGAGATAACCTTGAAACTCGCGTCGCGGGCCCCGAGGTGATAGCCTGGACCATGGAAGTGATCAGCCCAGAAGCTGCACACCTGACAAGGCTTGGCGTTTCCAGAGGCATACATCATGTGATAGACCACAAGCTGGCTTTTGCCTTCGAACAGATCCTTCAATTTCTTCGGACCGGATGCCGTTTGAAAGGTGTAATCCTTATCGATCTTGATCCAGGGCAGCTGGCGGATTTCGGCCGTGATCTTATCGCGCTGACGCGTCAGCTCCTTTTCCTTCCGCAGAGATTCCTGGCGCAATTCAAACCATTGTTCCCTTGAGACCAGTTCGTGTTTAAGCATCTTATTCTCCTTTCGTGAGCAGATGATTGAGATGACCCATGACCCGAGTCCAACCCTGATGATGAGCCGGCGCCGTCGTGGGACTGAGACGTTCATGCGTTAAAGTCAGATCCGTATGATCTCCACGCCCTTCCAACTCAACCGTAACCAGAGTGTCTTTGACCAGATGGGAATTCCAGGTGAAAACCAAAAGCCGGGGTGGAATGATTTTTTGATATTCACCGTAATGAAGGAGTTCACCTTGCATCACGATTTCATAGCGGCCACCCACGCGAAGATCGGCCTTGGCCTGCGACCGCACGTCCGCGTAATGATCGCAGGACCCATCCATCCATTTCTGCATCAAAGCAGGAGTGGTCCAGGCTTTGAAAACCACTTCCGGTTTTGCGGCAAAGCTGTAGCGGATTCGAACTGTTTCATGGACGGACATTACTTCTTCTCCTTGATTTCACCATGTTCATCGAGCTGACCAAGCAAGTCTTCCAATGCTTTGAAACGTCCGAGCCAGAAGGCGCGGCATGTTTCAGCCCATTGCGAAACTTCCTTAAGGGGTTCGGGATTTAAAAGGCAGCGTCGCTCGCGGCCCTGTTTATCCTGGGTCACAAGCCCGGAATCCTGCAGGATTCGCAGATGCCGCGACACAGCAGGCAATGAAATATCAAAGGGTTTGGCCAGATCACTGACGATCGTTGGGCCATGGGATAGCATACGCACCATTTCCCGACGCGTGGGGTCCGCGAGGGCGGCGAAGACTTTATCAAGATCAAGGGCTGCACTGCTCATGGTTCGTCCTCGGGATAGTTAACATAATTGTTAAGTATCACATGGAGAACTGTTCGGCAAGAAATAGTTAACAATTTAGTTAAATATTTAAGCCTATGATATTATTTTATTTTTAGGCGATGACTCAAAAAAATAGATCCCCAAACCCAGCCCGAAGAGGATTAGGCCCCCGACCACGGAAACCCCGGGCAGGCTGAACGCGACCGTTACGCAGGCGATCAGACCCAGGCCTGACATCCATCGTGGGTAGAGTCTTTGTTCTTTGCTCAAGGTCCAGGCGGCAATATTCGCGATTGCATAGTACGTGAGGATCGCAAAGGAACTGAATCCGATCGCCGAACGCAAATCGGCAAAGCTCACCACCGCTGCCACGATCAGACCTACCATCAGCTCGGCGCGATGCGGAACCTTATGAACGGGATGCACGGCGCTTAAAGCGTGAGGAAGATCACGGCCCGAGGCCATGGCAAACGTGGTGCGACTGATGCCAGCCATGAGTGAAAGGAGAACGCTTAACGATGCAAAGCACGCACCGATCCGCACAACAGGAGCAAGGGCATGGAATCGACCGGATTCCACAGCCAAACGCAAAGGGGCCTGCGATTGAGCCAGCTGATCTATATCCACAGTCAGCACCGCACTGCCGATAATAAGCAGATAAACCGCGAGCGTGATACCAAGGGCAATAAGTATAGAACGAGGGATGGTTGTCCTCGGCTCCACCACCTCCTCTCCCAAAGTCGCAATCCGCGCATATCCGGCAAAGGCAAAGAACATAAGCCCGGACGCCTGCAAAAGCCCAGGGAAACCTCCGCGATCCAGCCAACCCGTGAGACGTGCCGTATCCACAGCGCCTCCACCCAGGGCCGCAAACGCCACAAGGGCAAGAGAACTCAGCACCAGAATGACGAGAATCTTCGTAGCCTGCGCAGTCTTCTTCACACCCATATAATTGATAAGAGTCAAAACCAAAACGGCCGTCACCGCCAAAGGCCGCGCGTAATCAGGCGCTGCATAGTAAGCAAAAGTCAGCGCCATGGCCGTGCAGCTGGCCAGCTTTCCCACTACGAATCCCCAGCCCGCAAGAAAACCCCAAATGGGCCCGAGACGCTTCCGACCATAAACATAAGTCCCACCCGATTCCGGATAAAGCGCCGCAAGCTGGGCCATGGTGCTCGCATTCAGCCAGGCTATGCATCCTGCGATCACCACCGCCAGCAAAAGCCCGGTTCCCGCCGCAGCCGCAGCGGGTCCTGCCGCAGCAAAAATTCCCGCGCCTATCATGGAGCCCAGCCCCAAAATAACAGCGTCACCGGTATGAAGTCGTCGGGCCAATCGAGAGGGATCAAGCTGAGCGTCCATGAGACATCCTATGCGGGCTTGCGATAAATAGTGGTTCCTCTGATTAAAAATCAAGAAAAACATAGAACCTTTTCAAAAAAATTTTGCTGCATAAAACCTGGAAGCACAATACTCATGTGTAATATTGTTTCCGCCGCATTCAAAGCTCATCAGGAGTCCGACGTCAGTCACAACGAGGGGACCACCTCCATAACCATGTATGGATCGTCTGAAGTCATTTGGTGAAAGCTCCAGACGAATACGTGCAAGCTTCCTGGCACAATTGTGAGTGCCGCCCACATGCCATCAAGTACCTGAAATTAACTCTTTGCCGGATCTGATCAAAGTCATGAAACTCTTGAGATGGGACCGACAATAAGTTTCATTTACTTACATACATGAGTGGATTTATAACTTCGCATTAAGGTTTTTACGAGGATGTCCGATTTTTAACAATGAGAGCCATGGGGGACTTCAATGAGGCTTGTTCTATATCTTGCAATCTACTTGTCTATTTCTACGTGCAGTCGACACGACCTGCAAATTGGAAGGACTATCCATCACACTCAAACAAATTAACAACGAAACGGCTGAAGCTCGATACCCAGACGGAAGTGTATCAATTTTGAATTGTTCCTCAGTAACTCGCACCAATACAATGAAATCAACTTCGTGCCCACCCGTTAGTCAAGATAAAAATTTCCTTGCTGATGAATACTTTGATGAGAAACTCATCGGAGGCTGTTACAGAAGCGAAACCCGAACTTGTACAGTAGGGGCGATATAACAGAACTTAAAAGCCTACTGGATCGCCTTAAACAAACCTCTGTTCTACCCAACCCGATCCCTTCTCAAAATGCACCTTTGCCATCGCGCCGTTCACCAGAGTCATCTGGGGAACTGCATGACCAATATCGCAATCGTAGACGACAGGCAGATCCAGTTCAGCGAGTACGTCTTCAAGGACTTCTTCGTACTGCAGCTTTTCCGCTTCGAGCGGATTGGGTCCACCCGAACGGCCGAGAATTATTCCACGAATGCCTTCAAACCAACCCGCCATTTTCATGTTAAAAAGATGGCGATGGACTGAAGTAGGATTTTGTTTACAGTTTTCAAGGTAAATGATGACGCCATCGCCGTGGTGTCGGCGAATGAAGCCCGGGACATCTCCGAAGCGCGTACCTACGAGGAAACAAATCGTATCAAGACAGCCCCCTATTAGACGCCCGCTGAACGAAATAGGCCCGACCTTGTCAGTCCCAAGAACCTTCCACTCGGTCAGTTCCGTGAGATTATAAGCCACATCTGGCTCGACCTGGAAATCGCCCCACTTCTTCTGCCATTTTTGCGAAGCGTTCTGCCGATAGCTCTGGCCTTGACTCAATCGCAGAATATTCAGAGCCCCTTTTGTCAGGTCATCTATTTGAGACGGTACAAAATCGATCAGGTTGCAGCCGTGGGAAGTGGCAATATCCGTCAGCAGCGTGATCGGCATCATATAGGTGCTTGTGTCCGAATACCCTTGCACCCACGTCGGATTCTTTTTCAAGCTTTCAAAATCAATGAGAGGTAAAAGAGAGTGCGCGATCTCCCCTCCCCAAGGAGGAAAGATGAGATCAACTTTGGGGTCATTCCAGAAGCGCATAAACTCCGCAATCCGCTTTTCCTTCGGTCCACTGACATGCTTGTAATCGGACCTTAGACAGTCGCCCTCGATCAATTGAAAACCTTGGCTCCTAAGATGTGCGATCGCGATATCCAAGCGTTTGTGACAACCAGAGGAGACACCGCTCGAGGGCGCAGTAACCGCAATCGTTGAACCGGATTTCAAGGGGCCGGGATAGCGAATCATTTCAGCTCCAATGGCATAGGCTGAGCGAAAACCATGCTCACTATCTTTCTACATTTTTCTCAACCGGGCAAGCCTGTTTCGCTTATAGACATATCCGAAACCTGTTGAAATCTTAAGAAGGAGTTTTTAACCTTGGCGACTTCAACTGACCTTGTTGTGCTGTCTATCTGTTGCGGTTGACGTGGCGAAAAGTCTCGACCGATTTCAAATGCCCTATGAACTCTGGATTCGAATGGAATCGCTTCTGCTTGTTCGTCCTACCGATGCAAGCCCAGCACCATTCATGATTACTTTCAGGAGTGGGTGGAACTGGGTATCTGCGCGCGAATGCGGGAATTGACTCTGACGGAATACGCCCCTTGATTGTTCGTTCGAAGGCCTGAACCTTATTCATAAGGGCCTGGCTTAATCTAAAGGGACCGTCCATGAGGTAAACGGACGCTCCCCAGTCAAGGGCGGCCGTATCAGGTTCCAATCACACCACCGTCTTTTTTCGTGATCACAACAGTCGCTGAACGTGGGCGGGTGCGGCCGTCGCTCGCCGGGAAGCTCAGCACGGGATGCTGAATATTCACAAACATGGACGTGGATTCCGGGTTGAAGGCAATCCCTGTGATTTCACAGCCGCGCGGGCCCACCATAAAGCGGCGGATTTCGCGGGTGGCGGGATCAGCAGCCAGCATCTGATTCAAACCCAGCACCTGGTTTTCGGGCGCGGCATCATCATAATCGGTCTGTATCCAAAGGCGTCCGGAAGCATCAAAGGCTATTCCATCAGGACTACCAAACACATCACCTTTGATATTACCCTTCAGATTTTCTGTGGCTGCATTCGGATCACCACAGAGAACAAAAATATCCCAGCGGAAGGTCTTCGAACGTGGATTGCGACCATCCTCGGCCAGTTTCATGATATGACCGTAAAGGTTTTTCTCCCGGGGATTGGCTGCATTCAGCGCCTGGCGACCGGAATCCGTCCCACGATTTTTGTTGTTGGTCAGCGTCACAAAGATTTCACCCGTCTGGGGATGAATAGCCACCCACTCCGGACGATCCATAGGCGTGCCACCCACGTGATCAGCGGCCGCACGCGCATTGATCAGAACATCCGCCTGATCGACAAAGCCGTTCATGCGATTCAATCCGTTGCGTCCATGCGTCAGCTCCAGCCATTCCCCGTTGCCATCTTCATGAAAATACGCGACATAAAGCGTCCCGCTATCCAGAAGCTGCCGATTGGCTGCAGAGTTATTCGCTTCATAACGTCCGTTGGGAACGAATTTATAGAGATATTCCCCGCGCGAATCATCGCCCATGTAAAAGGCCATATGACCTTCGGCATCCTGATAGCATTCGCAATTTTCATGCGAGAAGCGGCCCATCGCCGTCCGCTTTACCGGCGTGAATGTGGGATCGAAAGGATCCACTTCCACCACCCAACCAAAGCGGTTGACCTCGTTCACATATCCGCCGTATTCCTGCTCACTCTTAAAGCCTACATCAAAACGTGGATCCGCCGTTTCCCATTTCAATTCCGATGCCGTAAGCACACCATAGCGCTGCTGCTCGCGGCGGGTTTTCAAATCATCGGCATTCGCGTTGGCGAAATAGTTTTGAAAGTTCTCTTCACAGGTCAGATAGGTGCCCCAAGGCGTGCGGCTGGCCGCGCAGTTATTCAGCGTACCGAGCACATTTTTGCCTGTAGGATCGGCGACTGTTTTCATGCGCGGATGCCCTGCGGCCGGTCCACTGATAAGCATAGGAGTATTCATATGAAGGCGGCGTCCCCACGGGGAGTTCGGCACGACTTCCCACGCACCCGCCATGGTCCGGCGAATTTCAATCACACTGACGCCGTGCGCGGCCTGTTCCTTCTGCACTTCAACCAAAAGGCGACGGCCTTCGGCATCGGCGGTCGGACCATTGGGATGCAGAGTCGCCGGCTCCACATATTCATGATTCATCACCAAAAGCCCATGATCCTTTTTCCCGGGAAAGGGATAAAAAATCATTCCATCATGGGATTGACCGGCCTGCTGCTCCTGCTCCAGCGCCGTATTGCTTCCATCGCTTTTCCACGACGCCGCGCCGGCAACCACAGGATCACCCCAGGCAAAGAGGGTCTGAGCCTGATAACCTTCGGCAACTTTGACCGCATCAAAGGTCGCATCAAAAATCGCCGGAACCGCGGCAAAGCCTAGAAGTGCCGCCGTGGGAGCCCCTGTTACGTTCTGACCGACGCGATCCGGTTCAGGTGCGGGCTTCGGATCCTTATCTCCGTTGGCCGAACCGCAGGCAGGGACCAGAGCCCCAAACACTCCAGCGGCGGCCATTCCCAATCCACCGGCCAAAAGGCGACGGCGGCCCATGGTGCTGTTGATTAGATCATGAAGGGTCGGACGTAACTCGTGGCTCGATGTCATAAGCAGTCTCCCATGAAGGTTCGCTGCCGTACTTTTAGTCGAGCCTCGTCCGGGAAGATTAAAAGTCCCATAAATATTTCATGAATGTTCCTCCTCATCCCCCGAGCGTCTGCTAGGCAAATTTACTCAAAGCAGCTAAACTTAAGGTCCTGACCCCCTCGTCAACGCCAGAATTGCAAGGATCGCAATGGATCTGCTCTTCAATGCCAAAGTGGATTTTATTCTTCTTCTCGGTCGATCCCTTCACGGCTGCGGAGCAGCAGCCCACCACCTGGAACGCGCCCTCACCAAGACCGCCTATAAACTGGAACTGCAGTGCGAACTGCTCGCGTTCCCGACCGGCATCCTGATCACACTGACCAAAGGCGAGCAGCAGAAAACGGTCGTGATCCGTACCGAGCCGGGGCAAATAGATCTTTCCAAATTAAGCCGTATTGATGAAGCCGCCGACCTTGTGATTGCCGGTAAACGCAGTCTTTTGGAAGGGACGCATACCATCGAAAGCATACACCTCGGCGGCCTGGATTTTCCGAAATGGCTGATGGTGATGAGTTACATGCTCGCATCGGGCGGAATGATCACGGCCTTGCGTGGATCATGGACTGACCTGGCGCTGGCCAGCATTATCGGTTTGATCGTCGGTGTGCTTGATATCTTCGGCAGTCGCTGGCTGCCCATGCGTCAGCTCTTTGGTGCGCTGGCGTCTTTCATTTCGGTTCTGCTCGCGAGTCTCGTCGCACCGCATTTTCCGAGTCTGTCCCAGGATAAAGTGATCCTGGCCGGCGTGATTGTTCTGCTTCCCGGTCTTGCCCTGGTCGTATCGTTCGTCGAACTTTCCACCAAAAATCTTCTTTCGGGCACCGCGCGTCTTGCCGGTGCAACGGGTGAACTTTTAAAGATCGTATTCACCGTGGCCTTGGCCAAGACCATACTCAAATCCTCGGAAACCGCAGTCTTCGATGCAACACTGGCCCCGCTTCCAGGGTGGACCGAAGTGCCCGGCGTCACGGCTCTGGCTATGGGTTTTCTCTTCCTCTTCCGCGTCCGGCCGCGCAACATGCCCTCGGCATTTATGGTCTCCGTCGCTTCCTATTCCATAGCGCGCATGGGCACGAATTATCTCGGCCAGGAGTTGACCTTCTTCGTCGCCGGCGCCTTTGTTGCGATGGTCAGCAATCTGCTGGCCCGTATTCTCAAGCGTCCAGGGATGATCACCATGCTTCCCGGCATCATTCTCATCGTTCCCGGCTCGATCAACTACAAGGGCTTTATTGCTATGTTTGAACGCGATGTGATGGATACAGTAACCACGGTATTCACCGTCGTGATCATTGCCGTCTCCATCGTAGCCGGCATGTTCTTCGGTAATACCGTGGTTCCGCCGCGCCGCAGTCTTTAAACGGGGCAGCGTCTCCAGTTGAGCTGCATCTTCAGGATGTTCGACTCCCAGTGCGAACCCAGCTCAAGAAATCCTCGGGCTTCAGGTTCAGGCGGGGAAACATTCGACTGAATGCGTACCAGAGTATTGATGTTCAGTTTTCTGGGCGCTGCACAGGTGGACCAGCTTTGAGCCGCTATCGAAAAGACGTCACGAAACCTGAAATCACTTTCAACCGGACCCTGGAATATTTGCGACAGTCGCTGTCCCGTGCCGCCCTCAAAAAAATACTGCAGCCCTACCTCAGCCCGCAGACCCGCATCGAGTTTCACGAAACCACTGTTTTCCCAGGACCCCAGGGAATATTGCCAGCCTTGCGGCACAGCGACATCCAAAGTGATGACGCAATTTTTTCGCGACAGAACCTTCGCGAGCCCTGGTCCCCATTCAACCAGCATGCTGGGAAGCATCATCACCAATTCATCCTGGTCCAGCACCACCCCAAGCTCAGGACTGGACGCCGGGCATCCCGAGCCCGAAGCTACGACAGAACGCAGGTAGGCGCCCTCCGGTGCCGCCTGCAGACCATGGGTCGCGATCAGCGTAAAAAAGACCAAGGTACCTTGAATCATTTTCATAGCAATTTCCTTAAGACAGGGCTGGTCCGAAAGAGACCATGATCCCATGATGGAAACGTACGAAGTCCGTTTTTGCGCCCAAAAAATGGCTCAATTCTCGCAGGCGTATACGCAGGAATACGAAGAAACCCGCGATGCGCTCGGGCAGGTCTTTGGGATGACCGAAGAAAGGTCATAACACCCACGCTGCCCCATGGAGAAAACCATGCCAGGATTTTTGACAAACGTGTCGAGAGCTTTGACAATTTTTGCGCTGGTCTCAGCCTGCCACTCGAAAACCGTCACAAGGTCCGGAGAAACCCTAACGGCCGGATCTGTCAGCGGTAACAGCGAGCAGGCCGCCAGCGCCGACGGCATGGCCTTTCCCTCCATGCCGAACCGAACGAGTGAACAGGTTCCTCCCACGCGTGGGCCCGAAGCTCACATGGAACGGAGTCTCAACTGGAGGACCATCGAGACCACTCCGTTTTCCACCGTTTCCATAGACGTCGACACGGCATCCTATGCCCGCAGTCGGGCCATGATACGATCGGGTGGATTGCCCAGTCCCGATCGCGTGCGTCCCGAGGATTTTTTGAATTACTTCCCCTATTCCTATAGCGCACCCACCGATGACCGCATGGTGCAGGTGCATCAGCAGCTCGTCGCTTCGCCCTGGACGCCCGGCGCGCAGGTGCTGGCCATTGGTTTGAAGGCAAAGGATTTAGGAATCGTCGATCCACCCAAAAATCTTGTATTCCTGGTCGACGTTTCGGGTTCGATGGCTGATGAAGATAAATTGCCGTTGGTGAAGTCCTCGCTGGTAAAACTCACTGACAGTCTGCGTCCCGAAGATCGCATCGCGCTCGTGACCTATGCAGGCTATACGGAAGTCGTTCTCGATTCCACCCTGGGATCCGAGAAAGATAAAATAAAACAGGCCATCGCAAAACTCGGCGCAGGCGGTGGGACCAATGGTGGAGCCGGCATCAATCTCGCTTATGAGATCGCACAGAAACAATTCGTCGCTCAAGCGGTGAACCGCGTGATCCTGACAACCGACGGTGATTTCAACCTCGGTATCACGAATACGAATGAACTCATTGCCCTGATTCGTAGCAAGGCCGAATCCGGAATTTTTCTGAGCATTCTCGGCTTCGGCATGAGCGGCAATGATCCTCTGATGGAAGAGGTCGCACGTGATGCCAATGGCAACTATTTCTTCATAGATAGCACCAAGGAAATCGACAAGGTCTTTGGCTCCGATCTGAAAGGCAACATCGTGACCGTGGCCAAGGATGTGAAGATTCAGATCGAGTTCAACCCGCGCCTTGTCAAATCCTATCGACTCATCGGCTATGCCGAGCGGCAGCTGCGGGATGATGAATTCAATAAGGACTCGCGTGATGCCGGGGACATGGGATCGGGACAAACTGTGACCTATCTCTACGAAATCACTCCAAGACCAGCGGGTGAAGCCTTCACGGGAACGTATCAGCCAGCTGCAGGCGTGGATCCATTAATCTATCAAACAGCAGGCGCTTTGAATGAAGCTGCTGCGCGCGAAGAAATCGGGACCTTTAAATTGCGCTATAAAACGCCGGAAGCAGCCCTAAGTCAAAAACAGGATGAAGCGCTTTCGAATACTCTGGTAGCGACTCCATCCGTCGATGTTCAATGGCAGCTTGCTGTCGCTGAAACGGCTGTTCTCCTCGGGAAAATCAATGGGCTGGAAGGCAACCTTGCAGCTGCAAAGGCCCGCGCGGAAGCCGCGATCGGCGCTGATACCCTGGGTCTTCGCAGTGAGTTTATCAGTCTTCTCAACTCGCTGGCCGGCCGCCTTCCGAGTGTTCGTTAGGCTACTGCGATAGGATTTTCTGCAAAAGAAACGCCCGATCGTCATCTGTCAGAGAACGACTTCGTGGAGGCATCTGACCCGAGTCTGTTCTCTGCAGCCGATCCTTCAGCTTATCTCGATCCGTAATCCAGAGCCGGGAAACGTCCGCGTAAGCCGGCTGTCGCGACCCCGTGCTGTGACAGCTGGCTCCGTTACAGCTTTGCTGCAGAATCGGTCGCATGCTGGCCCAATCCTGTGCGCTTAGGTCCTGAATCATACCCCCATCTATATTTCCAGCCAGGGCCTGCTTCAGTTCCTCCGATGCGATCAAAGTGTGAATCAAATGCCCCGGACCTTCCGCGACCCAATTTCGAACTCTTGATTTGATGGCCTCGTCCGTCTGCGCCCAGGGCTGACCACTGAAATCCTCCCAGGCCCGACGAGCCATGCAATCTTCGAAACCGGGGCCACGCTCCACGAAGCTTCGCATTAAAAATGCGGGACCTTCCCCCGTTTCCCCAAAAGCATGCGCCCGCGAAGAAATCCTCGGTTGATAAACGCCGCGATCCGTCCACGGCATCACCGCACCGCCCAGATTATCCAATGCATAGTGACAGCTGGAACAATCGGCCTTTTCACCATGCGCCCGATCAGTCGGTTTCAAACTGGGATTCACAAACGTTTGAATACCATCGGTATTCAGCGTGGGATTCATATCCTGGCAAAGAAAAGAACGCGTCAGCCCCGCAATTCGCGAGCGGAAATTATTATACTGCACAAGAAAGCCCGGCGCGGTCGCGATTCCGGAACGCTCGGCCCCAGCGGGATATGGCCGGACTTCTGGTTTATCGAGGGGCAGGCTGCGCAGAGTCCGCAGCGTCTCCTCTTGAAAAGCGGCGGGCGCAAACTGGGATTGATTTTGAAGGTAGAGCCAGTAAAGGCGCCTCGTTCCATAGAATTCAGGAGCCGCGAGCAGATCGAGCCAGCTTTGATTTTTTTCATAGACCTGCAGGGCTCGTTCCGCAAATTCACGCTGCACTTCCTGCAACAACCGATTGGCTTCCTCACCCGCAATACACTGGATGCGATCTGGACCGCAGCCGCAGGCGGGATTTAAAAATCCATTCTGTCCCGCTTTCGTGCAGTCCAGGGTTTTGCCGCCCACTTCAGGAGTCAGCTCGGTCGGCAGTAAATTTGGACAGAAACGGGCCTTCACCCCTTCCGGCAACCACCAGGCCTCAGCGTTTACAGCCTCGGCCGATGCGCAGCCGCCTTTTTTGGGCGAAAAATAAACGCCGTCCGGGGTTTTGTTCAAACGGGCGTTCGGCCCCAAAAGAATGAGCGCATCGCGATAGCCCATCATATCATCAAAGTATCGCAGCATCCGGTCGCGATGTGCAGCGCTTGCCAACCACTCCTTCTGCAGATCCTCCAAGGACATTGTGCCTTGCAGCAGAGCATTGATTTCTTCGGGTTTGGGACCGTGATCCCGAATCAAGAACGAATAGGCCCGCGCGTCCTGCAGGACTTGAGTCGGGCTTGTCTCCGCGAAACGAGCATGAGGCTTCGCTTCCAGACAGCTCGATATCGCAAGGATAAAGACGCTCCACGAAAAGATACCCCACTTAAATAAAAAGTCCATGGACAGCCTCCTTGCCGAGTGTGGACTGCGCATCAGGAAAACCAAGGCCCAGGAGCACGGCCCCGGCGAATGCTTCGTGAGTCAGAGCATTGTCCGCTGTTCGCGGCACCGCTTTTTGATTGTCCCAGCCCAGGGCATGCGCGGCCGCATCGGTTTGCCCAAGGATCGTATTATCGCGCACCTTTTTTCCCATCAGGATGGCCGATGCGGATTTCCAATGATCGGTGCCTTGGGCATCATTGAATTTCGGAGTGCGGACGAATTCGGAGCCGATAAGAAGAGTCGTGGTATCAGCCAGACTCAGGTCCGGCCGCTGCGGATCGGGCGTTTGCCGCAGATCCTGAACCAGGACCAGAAGGGCCTCAGCAAAGGCCAGCTGCAGGGGCTTCTGAACCGTCAGCTCCTGATTATGGGAGTCAAACCCTTTTAAAAGAACAGTCACATAAGGGGAAAGACCGGATCGCAAAAGCTGATAGCCTCCTAAAACCATCGCCGCGTTATCCCTGGAATCTTTCACACCATAACGTGTGAGGCGATCGGGATCAGCGCCAAGTCCCTGATCCAGACGTTTATCATAAATGCCATTCAAAGATGCTTGCAGTCGCATCCAGGAATCCATCTGGGGCTGCCGGTGCGCTGCCGCCTGCAATCGTTCGAGCTTATTGAAATCCTGAAGCATCCCTCTCAGGACCTGAGTTTGCTCCACATTCCATCCGGCCTCTAGACCAGGTTCAGCCATCATGCCTCGCATTCCATCCATGTCGTTGGAACCGAGAGGCGGCGTCATCACCGCGGTTTCGCCCAAAGGAATACGCCCGCCGAGGACGAGGTGGGAAGGAAAATTCGCGCTGCTCGCTCCCATAAGTGCGGCCAGAGCCGGATATTCACGACCGCGACTCAAACTCATGCGACCGGAAAGGGCATAAAGTTCCGCCAAAGGATGTGCCGTCACGTCCACGTAAAGGCCATTGATAAAGGCGGTGGGCAAGGCCGCAAAGGCAGGAAGAGCAGGCAAAAGTCCTGATCCAACCTGGAGTTTATCCTTGCCAGGAACAGCGCGGATCTCTTCACGCAAATAAATGGATTCATAGGCCCCTGAGTTTCTCTTCTCTCCCAGGACAGGATCCGTGGCCAGAGTGGAATCCCAGCCGCCTCGCAAAAAAATATGCAGAAAACGGTGGGGATCACGGCTCTGAGCCCACGCACGTTCTTCAAATTCGCCTTCGGTCAGAAGTTTAAGACCCCCGAGCTGACTCAGGATAAAAGTGCTCAAGGAATAGCGCAGTAAATGGCGTCGGGACATGGGTGAATGTTTCATAGCGTCCAGAACTCCACAGAAGCCAGCAGGATGTAAACCACAGCGGTCCAGGTCTGCGAGGGGGTGACATTGCGTTCAAGAAGCTTGCGGAAGCGTTCTTCAAGAAAGGTAAACTCGGGGTCCGTGGGGGGACGGCTGTGAATGCGCAGAAAAAAATCCTGAAGTCTAACCTTCCATTCCGGCTGATCCGGGGTCGGTGCGGCTTTGTTCTTTTCCTTATCCATAATATAAAGAGCCGCTTCCCAGGAGATGGCCTGCGCGGCCAGAAGATTCTGGACCTTGATCTGACGATCCCGTTCATAAACAGTGTCGTGATCCAATCCACCCAAAGGCAGGGTATAACGCTGTAGAGCTGGGCTACGCCCTTGATAGGGCTTGGAGAGATCAAGACCAAACTGCGTTTGAATGTGCTTGACGAACTGTTCGGGCGTGACAAGACGCGCCGATGCCGTTGAAGTAGGCATAAGAATCCTCCAGATTGAACTGGAGCTTTAGACGAAGGAACGAACGGTGAGGTTCAAAAAATTTTTGAGGGTTGGTTTTGACTTAGCGAAAAGTCGTCTTGCAGCGAGACCATGCAAAAGCTCAGGTATGAGGGAAGCTATTGAACCTTGAGCTTTGCTCATAGGCTCGAGGCCTGAAGCTTCGAGCCTGGCGGTGGATTATTTCTGACCGATTGCTTCCACTGAATATAATTGTACGATCACGAAATTCCGCATTGTCAGGCGGGTTGTCACGTTCTTGGCTGCGCCCTGGGCAGCCAGCTTACCAACCGCTTCACGCTCAAGGCTGTCAGCCGAAGGAACGGTGAGAGCAAGGAAACCAATGCCCGAGCTTTCGGCCCGAAGACTTGATTTGGCATCGCCGCTGACGACATCAGAAACACCTACGCTCGACAGTCCAATGCAACCAGTCAAGAGAGGAGAAAGACACAGCGAGAGCAGAAGCTTTTTCATGATTCATTCCTTTTCAGAGTTGCTTGAACTTAAAAGCATAAGTCCTCCGGCATAACATTTCAATAATATTGTGAAGATATCAGTGCCAACGGCAAACCATTCAATGATCGCCTCGCTGAATGGAGCCAGCTCGTACAGATGATCAATGACTGGGATAAGGGGCATCGCTCAATTGTTCGGCAGCGCTTGGGAGGGGGGGCGGTCCAATCCAGGGGAAATCGCGCGAAGATGGCAAAACTTGGGTATGAATTTTTATAAACCCCGCGCGAGACGCGGGGTCCACCGCTATCAGGACAGGAACATTTCCGCAGCACCGACCAGGGCCCGCACACCGAAGGCGCTGCCGCCATTGGTATGATAGCCAGTCGCACCACAGGCCCATGCAGTCCCTGCAATATCAATATGCGCCCATTCGCAGTTGGAATCCTTCACGAACTCACGCAGGAAGAGCCCACCCATGATCGGTCCAGCTTTGACGCTCGGCTTCGCGATATTCTTATAATCCGCCAGCTGGCTGTTCACTTCCGATTCCAGTTCCGGCCACAGCGGGAGTTGCCACAGAGGCTCGCCCACGCGCTCGCTCACCTTCTTCAGGAAGTCCGCAGTTTTCTGCTCTTTCACCATGATCCCGGCACCAACGTGTCCAAGGCCCATGATCACAGCGCCGGTCAGCGTTGCGATATCCAGAACGAGTTCCGGTTTGAATTTATCGCAGACATAAGACAGCACATCCGCAAGGACGAGGCGGCCTTCGGCATCCGTATTCAGAATCTCAATCGTCTTGCCATTGAACGCGGTCACGACATCACCCGGCTTGGTCGCTTTCGGACCGAGCATGTTTTCCACCGCACCCAAAGCGCAGATCACGTTCACCGGCGGCTGCACGGCGGTGAAATACATCGCTGCGCCCAGAACGGCCGCGGCCCCCGACATATCGAATTTCATTTCTTCCAGGCCAGCGGATGGCTTGATGTTGATGCCACCGGCATCGAAGGTCACGCCTTTGCCGACGAGGGCCACAGTTTTCGCAGGGTTTTTCCCGGTGATTTTGATCGCAACGAGGCGCGGATCGGTGTGCGCGCCGTGCGCCACGCTCAGGAACGAACCCATACCGAGCTGTTCCATTTCCTTGCGACCCAGCACCACCAGCTCAGCCGCGGACTTCTCGAACAGATCTTTCGAAATCGCAGCGAACTGATCGGGATTGATGAAATTGCTGGGTGCATCCTGCAGCCACTTGGTGAAAAGAAGGGCTTTCGCCATTTCCACGCGCTTGTTCAATTCCGTGGCATCCTTGGCCGCGACGGAAACTTTTTTAGGGAATTCCGTGTTCGACTTGGATTTGAAAGCCGCGCCATCATCCTGCCCGATCAGGAAACCTTCCAGGACGTCCAAAGCCTTCAGGCTGTCGGTATCGGCAATGCAAAGCTCCTTCGCCTTGCTCTTGGCCAAGGCAGCGGCGGTATCCAAACCCAACTGCCGCGCCACCTGCACGGGATTGGTCTTGATACCCGACTGGGCGACCAATAAAAATTTCTTTCCATCGAGCTGAATGCGGATCTGCTTTTCGCCCGGTGTCCAACCCTGGGCTTCCACTTCCTTCAGAAGACGCTCGGTCGTCTGGGTGTCGAGCAAACTGTTATTGAGAGAAAGCTTATCGCCTTCGCTGCGCACGGCAACGAGGTTCCATGCGTCAGCGGCAAGGGCATTGGCGGTTTCGACTTTAAGCTGGCTCAACCACTGAAAAGATTTGGGCAAATAATCTTTCCAGGAGGTGTACTTTAGCATACGGAATCCTTTCTTTTCTCGACTCCAGCTTTTTGGCTGGACACTCGCGGAATAGGGAAGCAGATTTCTTGCTTGCGTGCCTTGGAGAGGTCAGAACTAGCATAGTTTTGCGCGTGGTGTCCACGAGACAAAGCTACACGCGCGGAGGATTCGGCTGCATCCACGCACAGGACACAGTTTGGTCCTGAGCGTACGAACAGTCCCTTTCAAAGACTTGCGTTTCGAATGGGGAAGGGCCAGAATACTCACCGCATAGGCCCTCAATTGGCCTCAATTCAGGACTGCTCTTGATTTTCAAGGGATTCGCCTGTTCGCATCACAGGAGCTACAACATGAGTGTTATTTCGTATGTAAACGCCCGTGAAATTATCGACTCCCGCGGCAATCCGACCGTCGAAGTCGAAGTCATGACCGAGTCCGGGTATTTCGGACGCGCAGCAGTGCCCTCAGGCGCATCGACCGGTCAATATGAAGCTTGCGAACTCCGTGACGGCGACAAGCAAAGATACGGCGGCAAAGGCGTTTTGAAGGCGATCGGCAACGTCAAGGACCGCATCGCTCCCAAGCTTTTGGGTATCGACGTCTGCTCGCAAACCGAGATCGATCATCTTCTTATCGAACTCGACGGCACTCCCAACAAAACCAATCTCGGCGCCAACGCGATCCTCGGCGTGTCCCTCGCTGTGGCCAAGGCCGCTGCGGAATCCGTGGGCCTGCCCCTTTACCGCTACCTCGGCGGCGTGCATGCCAACCGACTGCCCGTCCCCATGATGAACGTCATCAACGGCGGCGCTCATGCTGATAACAACGTCGACTTCCAGGAATTCATGATCGTGCCCTTCGGCGCGCCCACCTTCCGCGAAAGTCTGCGCTATGGCGTGGAAGTGTTCCACTCCCTGAAGTCCGTTCTGAAAGACAAAAAACTGAACACCGCTGTCGGTGATGAAGGCGGCTTCGCTCCTGACCTCGTCTCGAACAAAGCGGCTCTCGATATTCTGATGGAAGCCATTCAAAAGGCTGGTTTCAAGCCTGGTGAAGATATCGGCATCGCGCTCGACGTGGCCGCTTCCGAATTCTGGAAAAACGGCGAATACTATCTGGAAGGCGAAAAACGCGGCTTTGATCGCGAAGGCATGGTGAAATTCCTGGCCGGTCTCGCCCGTGATTATCCCATCATGTCGATCGAAGACGGCCTCGATGAAAACGACTGGGAAGGTTTCCGCCTTCTGACCGCGGAAATCGGTGAGCAGGTTCAGATCGTCGGTGACGACCTCTTCGTGACCAACTCGAACCGTCTGCAGCAGGGCATCGAGCAGGGCGCGGCCAACGCGATCCTGGTGAAATTGAATCAGATCGGTACACTGACCGAAACCCTCGACGCCATCACCCTGGCGACACGCTCGGGTTACAATAGCATCATCTCGCACCGTTCTGGCGAAACAGAAGACTCCACCATCGCTGACCTCGCGGTCGCTGTGGGCTGCGGTCAGATCAAAACCGGCTCGGCTTCGCGTACGGATCGTATCTGTAAGTACAACCAGCTCCTCCGCATTGAAGAGGAACTGGGTTCGACCGCTCGTTTTGGTTGATTTCTCGTTTATGGATGAGGCCCGCTTCGTTTCGAGGCGGGCTTTTTCTCGTCATTTATTTGGAGTCACTGTGAAGCTCAAAGCTCGGGTCTGGATCATTGTTGCCGTTTTCCTGACGGTGCTGGCCGGTTTTGCCTATAAGATCGCGCGTGCCAAAAAGGCTGCCGTTTTTGCCGCGGCCACTCCCTATCAGCGCGGCTGGATGCTCATCGAAGACAAAGGCTGCGTGGCCTGTCATCAGCAGTCCTCGGGTTTCCGGGCTCCGGTCCTGAATAATCTCCTGGGCCGGACTGTCAAACTCGCGGATGGCAGCGAGATTACGGCCGATGCCGCCTATATCAAGGAATCCATTATCGCGCCCATGACCAAGGTCGTGGCCGGTTACCAGCCAGTTATGCCAAATTATCAGGGACAGTTCACCGATGAAGAAATGGAGGCTCTGATAGCCGCCATGAAGCCCGAGGCAAACCCTGCGGAATAGGCTTGACCTGGATGACTCCAGAGGCTTAGCTACGAGGGACTTTCCACCCCCTAGTATCTTCGATCAGGAGTCAATTATGGATTTTCGTTCCAGCACCCAAGGACTGCTGAGTCTTTGTCTGGCTTTCGGCCTGATGCCCAAGGCCATACTTGCAGCTCCCGCCACGCCAGCCGCCGCCGTAACCACGGCAGCATCGGAACAGAGCAATTGGAATCTGAAGGCTTTGTTCGCCGACCAGGCCGCCTGGGATGCTGCCGCCCAATCCATTGAAAAATCCCTGCCCAAACTTACCGCCTGCAAAGGCAAGCTGGCCCGCAGCGCCGAGCAGCTGGCGGAATGTCTGTCGACGGCCTATGAACTCAATAAGCAGTTCGCCCGCGTATCAGGTTACGCGAGCCGCATGAATGATGCTGATGGCTCGGATCCCAAAGGCCAGGAACTCGTGGGCCGCGTGGCGAAACTCGGCAGCAAGCTGTCGGAAGCTGCGAGTTTCATCAATCCTGAAATCATCGCGATTCCCCCCGCGCGTTTGAAAAAACTGCAGGCCGATAAGGCTCTCGCTCCCTATCGCTTCGCACTCGATAACATCGTGCGCCTGCGTGCTCACAGCCTCAGCACCCGGGAAGCGGAAATCGCCGCCCAGGCCAGCCAGATGGCGTCCGCACCGAATAAGCTTTATGGGACCTTTTCCACGCTGAATCATCCCTTCCCCAAGGTGAAACTGAAAAACGGTGAGGAAGTGGAGCTGACCCACGCGGCTTATACCAAATACCGCACCGCGACGGATGCCGAGGATCGCGAAAAGGTCTTCAAGGAATTCTTCGGCTCCTTTAAAAAAACCCGCGAAACCTATGCCGGTCTCTTCGAAGCGGCGATCAACCGCGATCATTTCTTCGCCCGTCTGCAAAACTATGACAGCGATATGGAAGCGTCCCTGAGCGCGACCAATGTACCACTGCCTGTTTACAGCACGATGCTCGATCAGATCAAAGAGCATAAGGACCTTCTCTGGCGTTATCTGAAGCTCAAGCAGAAAATGCTGGGTCTTAAGGAGCTGAAGTATTCCGATCTTTATCTGCCGCTGACCCGTGCGGATGCTCCTCAGTACACGTTCGATGAAGCCAAAAAACTCGCCTATGAGACGCTGCAGCCGCTCGGCAGTGACTACGTGAAGATTCTGGACAAGGCGCTGGCGGAGCGCTGGATGGACATCTATCCGAAAAAAGGCAAGCGTTCCGGCGCGTATATGGATGGTTCCGCTTATGAAGTGCATCCCTATGTGCTGATGAACTATAACAATGATTATGAAAGCGTCTCGACCTTCCTGCATGAGTTCGGCCATGCGGGTCACAGCTTCCTCGCGAACAGCACGCAGCCTTATCAGTACGCGGATTATCCTATTTTCGTCGCTGAAGTCGCCTCGACCTTCAATGAAGCCCTGCTTCACCATCAGCTGCTGAAGGACAGCAAGGATGACAAGACCCGCCTCTTCCTTTTGGGCCAGTACCTGGAAAGCTGGAGAACGACGGTCTTCCGCCAGGCTCTTTTTGCTGACTTCGAAGCCCAGATCCACCGGATGTCGGCCGAAGGGAAAACCCTGACCGCGGACACTCTGGAAAGCACCTACCTGAAACTTCTGCGGGAATACTACGGCGAGGCCGAAGGCGTGGTGAAGGTGGATCCTATCTATGGCATGGAATGGGCCTATGTGGGCCACTTCTTCAATAGCTTTTATATGTTCCAGTACACCACCAGCTTCATCGCTTCGACCGCTCTTGCGGAAAAAGTTCAAAGCGGCGAAGCCGGAGCGCGGGACAACTATCTGAAGATGCTGAAAGCCGGCGGCTCGGCTTATCCGATTGACCTTCTGAAGATGGGCGGTGTGGATATGAGCACGGCCGCGCCTTACAATGTCGCCTTCAAATCCATGAAGGATGCTCTCGACAAGGCCGAGAAACTGGTTCTGGGTCAGACCACCAGCTGACTAAGATTCGTCCGTCTGGTGGCTTGAAGACATCAAGCCACCAGAATCGGCTTCACATTCCGTCTAAATCGTGGAACCTGCTGGACTCAGACATGCCCTGTTCGGAAGGGAAGGCTCCCGACCATTCAGGATACGCAGGCAATAATCCGGCAGGGCGACAATCGCGTTATCTTTGCAGATATAGCCGTCAAATCCCAAGGGCTTGTAATCACTTTCCGCCCACTTTCTTGTGTGCCCTGTAAAGGCAATGATCGTCCTCGCAAAACCTTTCTTGCGCAGGGCCGCGGTCGCTTCCGTCCCACTCATCTTCGGCATCTCGATATCCATAATGATGATATCGAAGCCGGCTTCGCTGCTCACCTTCGTCAAGGCGTCTTCACCATTCTCCGCTGTCACCACCTGCGCCCCGCGTGCCGTCAGCAAATGTTCGAACAAGGCCCTTACATCCTCCGAATCATCGACGATCAAAATCCTTCGCCCGGCCAGGTTTTCCAGGATAGCCGGCTGCAGAGTCAAGTGAAACGTGGATCCCTGGCCCGGGGATGAATCGGCCCAAATACGGCCCTGATGATTTTCCATGATCTTAAAGCAGATCGCCAGTCCCAGGCCTGAACCGGAATATTGATCATGGGAATGCAGCCGCTGAAACATGAGGAAAATATTCTGAGCATGCTTCGGCTCGAAGCCGATCCCATTGTCCTGCACCGAGATCTGCCATGCTCCATCCAGGCGCTTCGACCGGATCTGAATCCGCGGCGTCTCACCGGGCTTGCGAAATTTGATGGCATTGCTCAGAAGGTTCTGGAAGAGCTGAGTGAGCTGCGACTTATCGCCTTGCACAAGCGGCAAGACCTCATGTTCAATGACAGCTCCGGACTCACGGACGGCTTCCTGCAAATTTTCAAGGGCCAGATCGAGGGCATCCTGAAGGTCGACCGGCACCAGAGTGAACTCCGCACCCGCTATCCTTGAGAAACTGAGAAGGTCGTTCGTCAGCGTCTTCATGCGTCCCGAGCATTTTATCGCGATATCCATGTACTTTTTCGCCTGCAACGAACACTGATTCTGAAGCTCGTTCCGCAGAAGATACAGGTAGCTCTCGATGGTGCGGATGGGTTCTTTCAGATCGTGGGACGCGATGCTGGCGAACTGCTCCAGCTCCCTATTGACTTTGATCAGCGCCGAGTGACGAACGCGCAGCTGTTCCAGGGCACGCCTTTCCTTGAAGTCGCGACAGGCTGTGATCCGATATTTGCGTTCTCCATCATCCAGCCATTTGCTTTGAAATTCCAGCTGCAGCTTTTCCCCGTCCCGGCGGATGCCATAGCTTTCGAAAGGGCTTTCATCATCCGACTTGATCTTGGATTGAAAGAACCCGCGTTCATTGTCCTGAATCAATTCCAGGATGTTCCGGCCTAGAAGCTCCGCGACTTGGAGTTGAAAGAAATTCGCGAAGCTCAGATTGCAATCAACGATGTTCTCGCCTTCATGAACCACGATGCCTTCAAAGGTGCTGTTCGCCAGCTTATGGTAGCGCGCCTCGCTGCGACGGGCTGCAGTTTCGGCCGCGGATCGAGCAACGACAGCTTCCTGCAGGCGCTTGTTCACATCCAAAAGATCGGTCGTTCGCTGCTTCACCAATTCGTCCAGCAATTCGATGGATCGACGCGGCGGCAGGTCCGCTCGTCCCTTTCCCCAAGCCTTCAGCATGAACTGCCAGACGGAAACACCCCCCTTTGAATCACCAGCTCTCGCATGATGGAACACAACGATGGGCGCCTGCCTGGCACGTGCGCGAATCCTGTCCAGCATGATCTCGTCCCAATGATCCAGGCCATCGGCATCCAAAAGAACAAGATCGAATTCGTCCTTTTCCAAAACCTTGATCGCATCCTCAGGCGCCTCGCGACAGGCGACGGCCAGGCCCAGCGTCCTGGCTTTCTGCCGAAAATCGTCCGAGGACGACGGTTCATGGGAGTCCTTGGAAACAACGAGTAGATTCAGGGTCCGCGCTCCGCCCTGATCGGCCGGACCTGTGCCATGAGCCTTGGAATCGGTTTCCGAGGGCAAGGATCCGAAGCGCAGCCAGAAGTCCCTGATAACTCCGACCGCGTTCTCAAACTCCTGGTACTCATGCGGCTTCGATACATAGCAATTGGCGCCTAGACTATAGCACAGGGAAATATCCGCCTGGGCATTGGACGTTGTGAACACCACGACTGGAATATCCCTTAGTTCCTCATCTGACTTCAATTCCCGCAAAAGCTCCCGTCCATCGATCTTCGGAAGATTGAGATCAAGAATGACAAGGTCTGGTCGTCTGGCTCCATTCACCTTGACTTGACCAAAAAAATATTTCATCGCTTCCGCCCCGTCCTCGATCACTGTCAGGCGGTTGTTCCGAGAATCCTTCTGAAATATTTCCCGCGTGAGATCCGAATCACCCAGATCATCTTCTATGAGCAAAATTTCTGCATGCTGTGCGGCCATCGAACCATCCCTTATTGCTGCGCATTCCATAGCACCATCTGTGCTGGAAACAAGACGTGAACCCAAGACCCAAGGCCTACGACTGACTCCATCCGCATCCTTCCGCCGTGCCTTTCCATTATTTTTCTACATATCGCAAGCCCCAGGCCGGCTCCAGGGTACTTCGTTTGCGTATGAAGCCGCTTAAACGGAACAAAGACCTGCTCCAGATATTGGCTTTCAATACCGATCCCATTATCCTGGACAGTCAAGTCCAAATCACCTTCGTTTGATTTCACAGCATATACGCTGATCTGCAGAGGAACGTCCTCCCGTCTAAATTTCACCGCATTGGCGATGACATTGCTAAAGATCTGGTAGAGTTCACTGCGCGGCATCTTAACCTTGGGCAGGGCCTGGACGTTCAGGTGCGCTGCCGCCGATGAAATCGAAGCCGCCTGGTCGTTCAACACGTCGTCCAAAATCATCGACATGTCCAGCGTCTGACTCTCCAGATTCTCATGACCAACCCGCGAGAGATTGAGAAGCCCCTGGATCAAATCACGCATCCGACGCGATCCCTCGACTATTTGATCCAGATACCTGCGTCCCGACTCATCAACCAGATCCCGATACCTGGCCGTGAAGACGCCGACGTAGTTCATGATCTTACGCAAGGGTTCCTGCAGATCGTGCGAGGCGACGAAGGCGAATTGAGCCAGTTCATCATTGGACCGGGCCAGTTCCTGCTCGATGCACTTTTGCTCATGAATATCCGTGCCGGTGCAGATCCATTGCAGAGCCCCACCTCTTCTGCTCGTCACCGGAAGGCCTTGGATCAGATGCCAGCGATAGAGCTTCGAGGCAGCCGCGAGAAGCCTGCATTCCATGTGGAAGGGCCGAGGATCATGCACAAGACTGGTCCAAAGAGTATCGTATGAAGGCAGATCATTGCTGTGAATAATGGCGGCCATATCGCAGTCGTTCTCCGAATCCTTCTCGGGAACTCGACCATTGAATTCATACCAGCGCCGATTGAAATACGTGGCATGACCCCGCGCATCCGTCGTCCAGACGATATGGGGCATGGAATCCGCCAGGATCTGAAACCACTCCCTGCTTTCACGAAGAGCTTCGAGGTTCTTCTTTTGCGGTCTGAGGTCAGTGATGATCAGGCAGATCAAAGCCCGCTGACTGGTCGGCATCGAATTGAAGGAGACGAGGGTATCGATCCGATCACCCGCGGGGCCTTTCAGTCCCAGCTCAGCGCTGCTTGGGGTCACGCTGGCTTTGAGGCTCAGCTCCCGATAGCTGTCTCTGTCCGATTCACATACGAATCCTTCCAAATCCTTGCCCATGATGGTTTGAATGGGAAGTCCGAGCAGGCCTGCGAAGCTGGAGTTGCAGTATGTGATCATTCCAGCAAGCCCCAGAACGACAGCTCCTTGCTCCATCGAATTCAAAAAGACCCTGTAAACCTCATCCGCGCCACTCAGCGTGAAAATCTTCTCGCCATCTTCTGTATTGACGACCAGGGCGTCCACCTCGCCCGCTTGAATTGCGTGCAGCAGTTCTTCAGCCTCCTGCAGCCGCTGCTGCAGGACTGCGACCTCCTGTGCACTCTCGTCAGACAGATTCAATTCGGAGGACTTTTCCATGTCCGCTCCTGCTGTCGCATGCCGACAGAAATCAAAATCCCCTGCTTCTTGGACATATCCCCAATATAACGCCGCATGGGAGATGGCAAGGTACGCACCAGCGTAGGGACAGCGACGATCTGCGCGGCTTTCGCGAGAGCTGGCTGCTGATAGATATCCACGATCTCAAGCTCGTAACGACCCTTAAGAAAGCTTTCGCAGGTGGCTTTGATTTCCTCGATCGCTCGCTGAGACCTCACCGATAATCCTGCCACGTAAAGGCAGAAGACATACTGCATCGGGACGCCATCAGCGATCACGCTTGTTGTCGCGCTCATCATCAGCCTCCTTTACCGGCCGGATATCGAGACCGACCAGGACCTTCTCCGTATTGGAAAGGTCCCCAATGATGCGTTTCAGCGGAGGCGGAAGGCGTCGTATCAATGTCGGCACCGCAACGATTTGATCTCCTTTCGCCAGCTGCGGCTGTTCCCATAGGTCGATCAGCTGCACCTCGTACTGGTAGCCCTCCAGGTGGTGCCTGCAGATCTCCTGGAGATTGTCGATCGCGGCGAGGCACTTGGGCGTTTGTCCGGCTACGTAGAGCCTCAGGATAATGCGTTTCTTCTCGTCCTGCGGGGATGGGTTCGTCATAGTTTTCATATCTAATCTCAATCAACCATTGGACCAGTCCAATCGCAACCGATCCTGAGCCTGTTGCATCATGCGAGCTGATCCTGTCAGAATACCATTTGGACCAAAATAGACGTCGACGAGGTCGATTCCCTGTGAAGTGAGCAGCAGTTCTCGGATCCGATTGGAATGGTCCATTCCCCGGGACTTCAGGATCTGAATCGTGCGATTCCTTTCGCCGTTACTTTCCACGGATTGCATCTTGATCCATGTATCAATTAAAGACGAGATCCCTACATCACTGCTGTCCAATTCCCCAGGGCCGCGGGCCAGGCCCAGCAGCAGGATTGTAATATGCTTTTCCTTGAGCAAATCCAGAAGCCGCAGGAGCATCATGTGAACGTCCAGTATCCCGCCACTGATCAGAAAGCTCGTCACCGGATCGATCACCAGGACCTCAGGTTTGAACTCTTCGGTATGCTTGTGTATCGAAACAAGATGCCTTTCCAGTCCAAACAAGGAAGGTCGGGACGGCACGATCTTTAAAAGCCCGCTCTCGCGATAAGGACCAAGCTCCATACCGATGGAACGCATATTCCGTAAGAGCTGTTCGGGGGTTTCTTCGAAACAAAACATCAGCGATTTTTTTCCACGGCGGCATGTCGCTGCGACGAGACTTGAGCCCAGGCTGGTCTTGCCTGTCCCTGCCGATCCCGACACCAATATGCAGCTGCCGCGATAGTAACCCTGGCCTCCGAGCATCTGATCAAGCTTGGGAATGCCGCTCGGGATGCGTTCGCTTGATGCAGGGTAATCCAGGTTGAGCGTTGTCGACGGCAGCACGGAAAACCCGTTCTGATCGATGAGAAAGGGATATTCATTGGTGCCGTGGGCCGATCCTCGGTATTTAACGACGCGAAGCCGACGGGTGGAAACCTGATTGTCCACGCGGTGATCGAGAAAGACCACACAGTCTGACACATACTCTTCGAGACCATGCCGCGTTAAAGTGTTGGCGCCCTTCTCGGCCGTGATAATGGCTGTCACTTTCTTTTCCTTCAGCCAGCGAAATAAGCGGTTGAGTTCGGCTCGAATAATCGTCGTATCCTTCAGAGCACCGAAGAGAAACTCGATGGTATCCAGGACCACCCGTTTCGCGCCGACCTGAGAGATGGCGTAATCAAGGCGGACGAAAATCGCTTCCAAATCATACTCACCCGTTTCCTCAATCTCCGAGCGCTGGATACTGACAAAGTCAATAGCCAACTTTCCATCCTTGACGAGTTGACGCAAGTTAAAGCCCAGGGAGGAAACATTGACAGCCAGATCGTCTTCCGTTTCTTCGAAACACATGAAGACGCCGTTCTCATGATATTGGTTCACTCCGGAAACCAGAAATTCAATGCCAAACAGAGTTTTTCCACTACCTGCTGATCCGGTCACCAGAGTTGGCCGCCCTGCTGGCAAACCACCGTACGTGATTTCATCAAAGCCTTTGATTCCGGTCGGAACCTTCTGAAGAGCCGGCAGAGCTGCTTCATCGGAGCTCATAAGGGAGTCCTAGTAGAAAGGATCAATCGGCAGGTTCGCGCGCTTTCTATTATGCGTACGAAGCCCCCACGACTCGCGCTAGAATAGAAAGTATTTCGTATTTCCGCAAGCAGAAGACGTGGCGTCGCCTGCTTCGGTTGAGCCTGCTTCATGGACGATCAAGGTTCGCAACGGGCTCAGGAGGGGATGCAGGATTCCCGTGGCTATGATACAAAGCATGAGCAATTGCTTGCAAAGATTGAACTGAGAGTTTGCCATGGCCTGGATCAATTACCATCATCTCTACTATTTCTACCTGATCGCTCGGGAGGGCAGCATGGCGAAGGCGGCTCGTCGCTTGCGGTTGAGCCAGTCCACCTTGAGCATCCAGCTGCGCCAACTGGAAGAGCTGATGGGGCAAAAGCTTTTCGATCGCAGCAAGCAAAACCTGATGCTGACTGGAACCGGGCGGGTGGTCTATGACTATGCGTCCGAGATCTTCCGACTTGGAAACGAAATGCTCGAAGCGGTCAAAAGCGGCAAGGGTGCCGGACCTTTGCGGGTCAATCTCGGGATACTGGATAGCATTCCGAAGAGTATCGCGCATGAACTTGTTATCGCCGCCTATGCGATCGACGACTGCTTTGTTTCGGTCATGGAAGCTGGAAGTGAAGAGCTGCTCGGTGACCTGAAATCGCATCGCCTGGATCTGGTCCTCACCAACTCGCATGCTCCCCTGACATCAAAATCCGGGCTTTTCAGCCGCTGTGTCGCGGATCTGCCCGTCGTCGTCTATGGTTCGAAGAAGTATGCGCCTCTCCGCAAGAATTTTCCTGACTCGATCAACGGTCAGCCATTCATCCTGCCGAGCTTTCACAGCAAGCTGCGGCACGATCTGGAGCATCTTTTCAAAAGGAATCGCCTGACGCCGCGGGTGATCGGCGAAAGCCAGGAAATCGAGCTCGACAAGCGACTCGCGCTGTCAGGACACGCGCTCATCGCTATGTCGAGCTATAGAACAGAGCCTTTCGTAGAGGACGGTAAACTCATTAAAATCGGCGTATTCGAAGCTCTTCGCGAGCAGATCTGGCTTACAGGGGTGAAGATGCATGTCGTCAACCCCATAGCCGCTCAGCTACTGGAGACATTCTCCCTCGTCGAGCACGCCTAGCCGATTTTAATTCAGCTCTGGATTCAGACCTTCACATGGCGACCGCACTTTCAGTTTCCTTCTCCACACGCACCACCCGAAGGTTTTTGGTGCGACCGTTCGGGAGAGGCCAGGCAATTTCCTGGCCCACTCCCAAACCAAGAAGCGCACTTCCTAGAGGCGCCAGCACGGACACCTTGCCTTCATCAATATTGGAATCCCAAGGATAAGTGACCTGCACCCCGAGGACTTCACCTGATTCCATATCCACAAAGCGCACGTTGGAATTCATGGCCACGACTTCGGGCGGCATATTCCCCGATTCCACGATTTCCGCGCGCAGCATTTCCTCTTCCAGGAAAGACGCTTTCCTGAAGTCAGATGTGCTCAAAGATTCCAGCATATTCACAAGATCGTTGTAGTCTCTTTCGGAAATGATTATGGAGTTGTTGGTCTTCATAAAATGTTTCCTTTCCTTGACTTAGAGATCCGCATCATCGTTGCAACATCAGCGCGAGGTATGACGGATGGAGGTGGAAAAGGCAGCGAGTGACGGGACTGGTAGGCGATAACATGCGAATCTCCTTTCTTTTGCCACTGTTGGTTGCGATATCCCTTGGTCTTCTTTGTAGAGCTTTTCCCGGACGCTGGCCAATATATAAAATCAAAGGGTCCCTTCGATATTATGAAAAGCCCTTAAAATCCTTGGATATGCTATAGATGCTTCAATATCAAAACCCAAGAGGTGGAGGATTCATGAAACGTCTTTCTATCCATGATTTTGATGGACTCATCAAAGCGCAAGGTTACCCCTGTCTCTCCCTTTACGTGGACCTCAGCATCAAACTCCAGGGTCACGTCAACATCTATCACAGACTGCGGTCGCAGTTGGATGATATGGAGAAGAGCCTTTCCTATGTCTGCAGCGCGGATGAGAGGCAAACCCTCATGAAACCACTGCGGCAAGGGGTTGGAGCGCTCTATTTCACGCCTCATCGGGCCGAGGGCCTCGCCTTGTTCTCGTCCTTTGACGTCAACGGATTTTTCCCGACATCCATTCCTGTGAAGGACTATGTGTCCATCAGCGATAGTTTCCACCTGAAACCGATCCTGCCGATGATACAAAAGCAGACTGTCTTCCATGTGGTGACTCTGACCCGAAACCAGCTGATTCTCTTCATCGGCGATTCATCCGGTCTCAAAGAATGGAAACGCTACGCCGAGCCTCCGGCCGATGAAGCGGAAACCGTCACGACTTTTCCGACACCGGCGCGCCTTCGTCGATTCTTCAATGAATGCAAGGCGGACATCTGCAAACTGATCCGGGGCAGCCAGGGACCTGTCATCACAGTGGGCTCGCTTCCCTTGCGTAAACTTTTTGCTGCTTGCAGCAGCAGGATCCCCTACCTTTTGAAGGAAGGGATCAATTTCCGCTATAGCGAGGGGAATTCATCCGTCCTGCATCGACTCGCATTGGAGATTGCGGAGAACTTTTTCAAGACGCGCTCTCTGGTTCTCGCCAACCAGTATCTCGCGCTGCAATCCAAGGGCAAAGCCTCGCAGCATCTGCCCGAGATCGCCGAGTCGATTTTTTTAGGGCGCGTGGCCCATATCCTGGTTTCGAAAGATCAGATGCTCTATGGGCGGCTGGACCGGGGCAGCGGAAAGGTGATCCGCCTGAAGCAAAAGACCGACCCCATCGGCGACGACGTCTTATGTGATCTGGCCCAGGAGGTCATCCTGCGCGGAGGCAACGCTCACGTGCTGCCCCAGAACATGATGCCAACCCCGTCACCGGTCGCCGCCCTCTATCGTTGGTAGGATTGGTGCGAGCCTTCGGCTCCTGTCGAGCTGAAGGCTCATTTCTTCTTTAAAAGGGCGAATCTCCGATCGAACTCTTCGAACAGCCGCATTGACCAAAGCACAGCGCCGATCCGATTTGAAAATCCTTTCCATCACAGCCAGGCAGGGCGCAAAGATTGATGCCGCGCGCCAGCGGTCCGGGAATGCCATCGAAGTAAACATCCGATTGCGTGCGCATCCATTCCGGGGACTCCGGGGTATTCTTCAGTTCCACCAGATTTTTCCAGGTTTGCATGCGAAGGTCCCGCGATCCGGGATTGCGATAATCCTCGAAATAAAGACAGCTGCCGGACCCACCCGAGTCATGATAAGACCCGTGGGAATTCTTGCCGACATAGGCCACAGGATGCGTGCCGTCGACGAATTCCAGTTCCCCCGGCGTTCTTGTGTAATGCCCACCATGCTGATAGAACTGCACGCGTTCCACACGATTGTTGCGAATCTTCACCGCTACGCGTTCCCAGTCGGCATCATGGGATCCCAGGCTTCCTGTGCAGGTGTCCTGA
Source organism: Oligoflexus sp. (assembly GCF_035712445.1). Taxonomy (NCBI): domain Bacteria; kingdom Pseudomonadati; phylum Bdellovibrionota; class Oligoflexia; order Oligoflexales; family Oligoflexaceae; genus Oligoflexus; species Oligoflexus sp. The sequence continues at coordinate 46,329 of NZ_DASTAT010000109.1, forward strand.
TAGCCATAGAAAAACCAGTACATGATAACGGTCGTATCCAGGCTGCAATCCTGATAGGCGTAGTAGATCGGAACGCGACCATTTTCAACCGAGCTGGTGTCGGTGTTGCACACCCGTTCTTTCGAACCAGATTTGCGCAGCTCATAGTAATCTCCAGCATCACCCGGCAGACATTTATCCGTCGCGCCTTGAACCTGATCAAAACGCAGGAGTGGCGCAAATCGCTGGGCCTGCTCCGCGCGACAGGCTTCATCTGTGCATGCTGGTCGTGCCGTCTGGCAAATGTAAGGTTCCACCTCATCACAGTAACGGCCCCGGCAGCGCACGCCTTTCAAATAGGTCCCGCTGCCAAAATCCATGGTGCCGCCATCCTCTTCCGACAGGGAGGGGGCCCAGTAGCAACGATCAGGATTCAACTGGGGGGCCGCAGCACAGCGAACGGAAACGTTATCGCAGTAACGTCCGCTGCATCGCACGCCATCCACCCATTGGCCGCTTGGGCATAGTGCCTCGCCGCCTTCGTCCGAAACGTAACCCGTCCAGCTGCGTTCGCCGACCATCGCATCGCTGCTGCATTTTAAAGCAAGATTATCGCAGTACCGTCCTGTGCAGCGAAGACCCGAGACAAAGCCCGAGGCGCAAAGGGCCGGCGAGGCATCGCCCTCTTCTTCCGAAGTGAACGGGGTCCAAACATCCGCGTGGAGTGGCTTACCGAAGTTTTGCAGGAGCAGCAAACTTACCATAAGGACCCAGCCTGGCCAAAAACGGCGGGTCTTACCCTTGATCACTGTCATCGTCGTCCCCCTTTTTGAACACGAGAAAAGCCCGCAACACAATACCTGGCAGGCATTCGCAGTCTTTCCGCATCCAAGTTTTCATCAAGAATGAAATGAAAAATTTGTTCTTACCCAAGCCTATAACAAGGTCTCTGGGAAACGACAAGTTGATGTGGGCGACGAACACGGCCGTAAATTTCGCTCAAAGCCGCTCTGCGCCGAAAGCCGCGAAACGGCTGAAAATTGTGAAGCCGACCGAACCGGACAGCACGAAATCCCTCAATTTCGAATTACGAAAGCTCGTGATGCGTCTCAGCTTGTCTCAAGTCAGCCTTTCAAAGTCAGACAGGGCATACTTTTGCGCCGGCGTTCGCGTCGAACGAAAGGGTTAAGAAAAATTTACTGACGGTCCTTACCCTGTGATTTTGCCGATAAGCCTTTCGATGTTTATCTCGCAAAGCCATGATGCACTTATGTTGCCAAGGAATGAACGCAGCAAAAGGGAGCACGGCCAGCGTTTATGATTGCTACAATCTGTCTAGTAGGGGCCCTGACAAAGAAAGGCCTGTGATATAAAGGGCCTGGCAAAGCCTCAAATCTGAGATATTACTATCTTATGGATGGAGGCCTAAAAGCGATGAGGAAGACCGTGCGTCGTCTGGAGTACGTTTTCGATGCCCCCGCGTCCTGGCACTTTGCCACCCGGTTTTACTGTGTCATCAGGAGTAAGGAAAACGGTCATGTCAGCTAAAAGCATATGGATTCTGGAAGACGATCTGCAGATGCAGGCCATCTACGAAGATATGCTCAGCCGTCACTATAAGCTGACCCTTTTCTCCAGCCTCCAGGAATTCCGCGACGGACTGAAAAGCCTCCCTCTTCCTGATCTGATGATACTCGACCTCATGTGTCCCGATGGAAGCCTTCACTCGATTTTTGATGATCTGGCGCCCAGACTGCAGGAAACGCCATTTCTGATCGTCAGTGGTCTGGATGAGCAGGACGCCATCCGCAGTAGCTTCAAGGTCGGCGCTCTTGATTTCATCTCCAAGCCCTTCAGCAAATCGGAGCTGCAGGTCAAGATTGATATCTTCCTGAATCGCCTTGCCAGTCAGGACGCCTGCATTTCGGCAGTGAAGCTCGACCCTTTAAGCATGACCCTTTTCACCAAGAGCGCGCGTTCGAGTGAGCTGACAGCCAAGGAATATCGCATTTTGAGCCTTTTTTTACAGGCTCCCGAGCAGATCGTGCCCCGGAAGCATTTGGTGATGACGCTCTGGAAGGATATCAACGTTTCCGAGAAGACCCTGGATGTGCACCTCAGCAACATTCGCCGGAAAATAGCTGCGCTGGGCCTGACCGTCGTCTGCACCGATGCGGGCTACGAACTGCAGCCAGCAGGCCATCCGTCCGCCTCCACGTAAGGCAGCCGCAGCCCCGCGGTAAATCCTTTTGAATCCCCAGCCATGGGTGTATCCTGGTAAGAGATTTTTCTGCCAAAGGATAGACCCATATGCAGTCAGCCGAGCCGACCAAAGTCCTCGCGATTGATGACGATCCCGATATTTGCTTTTACATCCAGGAAATCCTGGAGCGGAACAATTGCGTCGTGACGCTGACCGAACGCGGTCGCGAGGCCCTGCGCCTCCTGGCCACCGAAACCTTCGATATCGTCCTGGCCGATGTCCGCCTGCCGGATCTGGATGGCGTCAGTATACTCGAACACGTTCGACTCTCGGGCTCCGAGATTCCCTTCGTCCTGATCACAGGCTTTTCCGAGAACGACCCCATCATCTCCAGCTTAAGGCTCGGTGCTGTTGACTATTTAACCAAGCCCTTCACCCCATCCGACCTGGAAAAATCTCTGCGCCGCGCTCTTGATCGCAAAAAGCGCCAGGACTGGAGTCGTCATCTGTATCAGATTTCCGAAAATGCGGATCTCACGCTGCACGAAAAAATCCAAAAGATCCTGCTCCTGACCGCTGACATGCTCGCTATGGATTTCGGCTGCATCGTCCGCAGCAGCGCCGGGTCTCATGGCCTCAGTTTTACCTCGGGCCAAACCGAGGACGAGCTTGATGCGATCAACGAGATCTATCAAAACCATATGCTAACCCACCTTCCAGGCATTCAGGCCAACCGCGAACCGTCCTCGGGTGAATCCCAAGGCGTGGCCTGGGCCGCCGTTCCTTTGCGCATGAATCAGGATATCCAGGGCGCCTTCTGCTTCTTTAAAAGGGGTCAGAAACCTGCGCTGGGACAGGACACGCTGCGCTCTGTCCTGCAGCTGACTGAAATTTCCGTCAGCCGTCTTTTGGAAGCCGAGGAAAACGCGCTCATCATAGCCAATCAGAAAAACATGATCATGGCCGCGCAGAATCTTTCCAGCCTCGGCGCCCTGGCCAATAGCCTTGTCATCCAGATCGAAAGTGATCTGACCGATATCGCCGGCAGGACTGTGATGGTGGAAAAACTTTTGGAAAGCAAAGACGCCAGCAGCACGCCCAGTATTCAAGGCGTCCTCGATTCCATCGGCACGGATGTCAAACGCATGGGCCGCATCGTGAAAAGCGTGCGAAGCATTGCCGAAGGCAAAGGCGAATCCCGGCAACTGTTCGCCATTCATGCCGTGCTTGAAGAGGCTCTGGAACTCTTCCGCTGCAAAATTCAGGCGCGCCCCCTGCGTTTAACCGTTGGCGCTCTTCCGCAGGATCTTTACATCCAGGGTGATTCCGCTCAGATCCTTCAGGTTTTTCTGATTCTTTTGAGCAACAGCCTCGATGCCATCGAAGACCTGCGTGACGAATGGATAACGATCGAACCCAAAAGGACTGGCAAAACCCTGCAGATCAGCTTCACCGACAGCGGACGCAATCTGCCCGTGCATCTGCATGAGCAGGTTTTCCACCCTTTCGTGAATGCACCCGAAGGCGTTCGCGATCCAGGCCTCGGACTGGGCCTTGCCCGGCACTATACGGAAGCGCATCACGGCACATTGGGGATGGATCCCGCGAGTCCGAACACCCGTTTCGTTTTGCAATTTCATAAGTTGCGCGATGCCGCGGGACAGCCGCTCTAGTTCACCCTTCGAAGCAAATCACTTGCCACCCAGGGCGGGCTCAGTTTAAAAAGCTGGACAAGACCCACCCTGTGGAGGCGCTGCATGCGTTCCTTATTTTCTTTCTTTTTTCTAGGCGTGCTCGCGATGCCCCAGGCCTGGGGCTATGATCGCGTCACGGGACTGCCTCATGCCAGTCGTTCGGAAGTCATAGCCCAGCATGGTATGGCCGCTACGAGTCAACCCCTTGCCACTCAAGTCGCCCTGGATATTTTAAAGGCCGGTGGTTCGGCCGTTGATGCGGCCATTGCCGCCAATGCAATGCTGGGACTCACAGAACCGACAGGCTCAGGGATCGGTGGTGATATCTTTGCTCTGGTTTGGGATGCCAAACAGAAAAAGTTATTCGGTTTGAATGGCAGCGGCCGCTCACCCAGGACCCTGACCCTCGCCGAACTGCAGAAGCGTGGATTGAAAAAGATCCCAGCTCTGGGTCCTTTGTCGGTCAGTGTACCCGGCTGCGTCGATGGCTGGACGGAGCTGCATAAAAAATTCGGGCGCCTGCCCCTGGCCCAGGTGCTTCAGCCGACGATACAGTATGCGCGCCAGGGTTTTCCCGTAACCGAGGTCATCGCCTACTATTGGAAACGCAACGCGGAAAAGCTGAAGGACTTCGAAGGATTTTCCGCCATCTATCAACCTGGTGGCAAGGCCCCAGCCGCGGGCGAGATCTTTAAAAATCCTGCTTTGGCACGCACGCTGGAAATTATTGCTGCCAAGGGGCGCGATGGTTTTTATACCGGACCGGTGGCTCAAGCTATTGCGGATTATATGAAAAAACAGGGCGGCTATCTCAGTTATGAAGACCTCGCGTCGCACCGTTCGGAATGGGTGGAACCGATCAGCACCCGCTATCGCGGCCATGATGTATGGCAGCTGCCTCCCAATGGACAGGGCCTCGCCACTCTTCAGATTCTGAATCTTCTGGAACACTATGACATCAAAGCCATGGGTTTTGACAGTCCTGCCTATGTGCATACGCTCGTCGAAAGTATCAAGCTGGCCTTTGCCGATCGCGCTGCGTATTACGCGGATCCGGCTTTCGTCAAACAACCGATTGAGCAGCTCGCATCGAAAACCTATGCGGCTTCTCGTAAGAAACTCATAGATCCCAACAAGGCTGCGCTGGAAGTGGCTCCAGGGGAAGCGATTCTGCATCAGGGTGATACCGTTTATCTCACCACGGCGGATAAAGACGGGAATATGGTTTCGCTCATTCAAAGCAATTTCCGTGGCATGGGTTCCGGCATGACTCCGGGTGGCCTTGGTTTCGTGCTGCAGGATCGCGGCGAACTCTTCAGCCTGGATCCTCAGCATGCCAATGTCTATGCCCCTGGCAAACGACCCTTCCATACTATAATTCCAGGCTTTGTGACGAAAAAAGGCGAACCCTGGCTCAGCTTCGGCGTGATGGGTGGGTCCATGCAGCCCCAGGGTCAGGTGCAAATTCTGGTGAATATGATCGACTTTGGAATGAATCTTCAGGAAGCCGGCGACGCGAGTCGGATCTATGTCTCAGGCACCAGCGAGCCTACAGGTGAAGTGATGAAGGATGGAGGCCAAGTCGCTCTTGAATCCGGCTTTTCCCTAAAAACCCAGGACGCCTTGACCCGCATGGGCCACAAGCTGGTTCCGGGTCGGGGTGAATTCGGCGGCTACCAGGCGATACTTTGGGACCCGGTTCAACGCGTGTACCGGGCTGCGAGTGAATCTCGAAAGGACGGGCATGCGGCAGGTTATTAGTAACGCCGGCCCCATTTAAACATGGCCACGCCCTTGCTCTGATGCGTTTCCTCGTCCGTCTCGGCCCCTGTTTCAAACGACCAGTTCTCGGTCAATCGTTTGCGCAGGGTCAGAGACTGACGGGCGCCGCCCAGATCCGATCCCACCGTCAAGGAAAGTCCCTGAGCCACCCGCACACGCGCACGGAAAAGACCCGTGTATGGATTGTAGCCCACGCTATCAATCGGCGTGGACGCAAGGTAATACATGGACAGGAGTCCGATGGCGCCATCGACCATCGCGGCCCTGGTTTCATCCACGGAACGCAGGTTCTCTTCATCCAAGGCATCCGGATCGCCTCCATAAAGGACGATCGAAAGAAGCTCGGTCGGGGACCTTGGTGGCACGCTTTCCAGCTCATAGAACGGCTGATCAACGCTGCCAGACAGTTTCAAATTGATTTTGACGTCCGGGTCCTGAAACACCACAAGGCCATCGAGCAAAGGCTGCTCTTCGTCGGGAGCCAGAATCAAGCGGATATGATCCACGAAAGCCTTCTTCTTCAAAAAGCTGACGCGATACTGATTGATTCCTATGGAACCGATGGGATCCACGCGATCCCCTTTCAGAGTCAAATCAATGCTGATCGGCACCGGCGTGGGCTGAAGGCTTGTGATCAAAGTCAAAGGCCTTTCGGGAGGCGTACTGATCCGAATATCCAAGGTCACCGGCAGGGCGTCATCCGTCTTGCCATCCGCCTTGGCTCTTTCCGCAGCGGTCATGATCCTTTTATCCGGAAAAATCTGGGGCACGGTTCCGTTCAGAGCCAGCTTCGGCAATTCAAAGGTGAGTTTATTCAGACCGATCGCCAGCCGAATGACCGGCTTTTGATCGGTGGTTTTCTCGATAGTCCCCAGCGCCTTGATATACATGGACTGCGTCGCCGATGACAGTTCGGTGCCGCAATCGAGAGGCAGATTCATCACCGCACCCATCTTCTGAATGCGTCCTTCGATGATGCAGTAGATGCGGCCATCCAGGGTATTGAACGGGGCCGGTATCGAAAAATCCGTGTCCTGGAATTTCTTCACGATCGGCTGGAACCTTTGGAAGACCAGCTGCGAGCTGACGTCAATTTCTGCATTCAATCCCTGCGTGCCTTCCAGTACCTTGCCGCTGAAATTGATCGAGGTCTGACCGCGCAGCGTATAGAATTCGCTTAAAAGCGGAGTCAGAGATATCTTCATGGGAGCTTCGAACACGGGATTCTTATCCCAGTTCGCAATGGTCACCGGTCCCTGCACCAAAAATTGAAAGTGCTTGGGCAGCATATCCTGGAAGGGTTTTTCTTCGGGTGCCGGCATTCGGGTCAAAGCCACCTTGCAGTTCAAATTCGACTGCAGGAAGGGTTTGCCCTGACGCCGAATATCCCCGCTCCAGGCGCAGCCATTCAGCTCAACTTTCTGCAGCATATCCACAGGATGCGCGGCCGAACCGCTGACGTTCAGCGCAAACTTTTCCTTGTTCAAACTGCCGTTGGCCCGCATCTCCTGGCGTTTGCCTTCAAAGCTTGAAATCAGATTGAGCCGCACCTGGCCCACATCCTCGGCCTCCATGCGACCATCACCCGTGAGCTGCGCGCTGCCCAGCTTGCCCAGGTCTGCCCGGCCTTTCACGTTCGCAGCAAGGGGAAGAAGATCCGGTCCTTCCGGCAAATCCACATTCAGATCAAAGTTCGCTCTTCGCGCCGGAAGCCCTTTGACCCGATCGGCTCTGATACTAAAATTCCACTTGTTCCCGGCCTGCCTTTGCAGATTGGCCAGAAGCTGGCCTTCGATCGTGGGTTCACCCGGCCGCTCGACCACAAGGCTCTTCAGTTCGATCCGCATCGGTTCGAATTTCATCTGCCGCAGACGATCCAGCCATGGCTCATAATCAAAAGGTTCCGCTTCCTTCTCTTTTCCTTTGTTCCGAACTTTCTTCGGATCCTCTTTGGCCAGTTTCAAAGCGAGGCGCGCGTTGGATATCGCGACAGGCCCGATGCCTTTGATTCCATAACGATCGGGATGATGATTCAGAAGGATCTGCGCCTCAAGACCCGGGACCTGCGTCTTTAAAAACTCAGGAACGATCACGTCCAAGTCCTCACCCGTGACCACCAGACGATTCAGGTTGGGGTCGTTCCCAGCTTCCTGGGCGAGGCTCGCATCGATTCGATTGGTTACCACCTTGAGCCCATCCGGCCGCTGCACGCTCAGACTCTTCAGCCCCAGTTGGATCGGCTCCACACGGGTGTCCTTGAACGGCTGCAGAAGAGCCTTGATATCCAAGGGTTCGGATTTTTTCCTGGGATTCGGTTTTTCCAGCTGCACGGCAACGCTGGCGTCGGCGACGCTGATAGGACCGAGAACCTTTAATCCGTACTGATCGGGATGGTGATTCACCAGCAGCTGCATATCGAGGTTCGGGACATAAACCGACAGAAGGTCCGGCATGACCACATCCAGGCCCTCGCCACTCACCACCAGCCTGCTCAGATAGGGATCATTTTCGTTATCCTGCTGCAGAGTTGCATCCAGGACAGGCGAAAAGATTTTAAGACCGTCGGGCCTTTCGATAAGAAGGCTGGCAAGGCCGACATGAATAGGCTCGATTTTCACATCCCGCAGTTTCTCCATCCAGGACTTCATATCGAAAGGCTCGGATTTTTTCCGCGGATCAGGTCGATCCAGCTTCACAGCCAGGGTGGTTTCAGCCAAATCAATGGGACCTATGCGTTTCAGCCCCAAACGCTGGGGATGAAGATTCATGACCAGCTCCAGGTCCAAAAAAGGAATCTGGGCTTTTAAAAAGTCGGGCATGGTCACATCCAGCCCTTCGCTGCTGACGATGAGCTGCCGTTCATACCAGTCGTTTTCATTCGTCTGAACGACGCGAGCTTCCAGATTCTTGAACGTCACATTGATGTCCATGGGCTCCAGGATATTCGCCGCGACCCAGCGCAGGGATTTTTCGGGGATGGTAAAATCGGGCCAGTTCAGCACATAATAAAGGCCGCCCAGAGCCAATCCCACAAGGACCGCAGCGGTGATCAAAAGGCCCAGCATCACTTTTAGAAGAGCTCTTAGGATTCTCATTAGAATTGCTCCCCGATACTTGCATAGAATTGTAGCGCTTCAAGTTCCTTGTATTGCTCCTGCCCTTCACCCGAAACAAAACCATGACCCAGCATGAAGCGCAGAACGCCGATAGGCGAACCCCAGCGCACGCCAAGTCCTGGTGACCAGAAAAGCGTGGGATCAAGATCCAGGGCTTTCTGCCCCAATTTCCCCCAGTCGGCAAAGACAAAGGGCTGCAGATGATACGGCAGGCTATTATTCAGCCGCAATTCGCTTCCCAAATAGGCCTTGGTCAAAGCGCCTGAACCCTCTGTGGGCAGGGCCTTGCGTCCAAAACCGCGCAGATCCTCGGAACCACCCAATGCATATTTGAAAGAAGGGGGAAGATCATTATAATTCGTGTCCCGACCGGCCCGCGTCGTGGCAAAACTGCCGCGAATTCCAAAGATCCAGATCTCCGGCTCCAGGCTCAGGAGGTTCCAAAGCCTTGTAAAATCCAAGGTGTAAGTCGTTGCTGACACGTTCGATGCCACGCCTTTGTCACTGGTGCTGGCGAAAAGGCTGAATTCATATCCGGATTGCGGGGCCGCCAGGTAATTGAAATACTCATAGGGGTGCGACTGACCAGCGATTCCAACATCCACCGTCAAAAGCCTTGCGTTCGCGGGTCCTTCACCACGGATGGTATTCTCAAAAAGAAGCGAAGGGCCCAGATAAATATCCCCGCGTATGCCCCAGATGTCACCGGCGAAGGCAGGCGCCATCGACGCTTTGATGGAACGCGCTTCATAGCGCTTTTCGAATTCCCTTTGCACGCGTGCATAGGTCTTCAGGTAATGATGCGAAGGGACAGGCAGATAATACCAGTCAAAGGTGGTCAGGAATTTCTGCTGATGATAGGACGCCGTCGCCGACACATCAAGCATCGAGGCGGTTTCCGACCAACGGCTGTTCCGCCAGCCCGCGCGGATCAGAAATAGGTTTTCCGAATCAAAGCCGATCCCAAAACTTACGAGCCGCGGTTTCCCGGCCAGCGTCCTTTGTTCGACAACGCCTGGCTCGCCTTTGCAGTTGGGGCGATAGTTGGCGTTCACCACGACTTCGGAGGCCTTCAGACGCTCTGCGGAAATATCGAGCAGCATGGAATTATAGCGATCACCGATATCAAAGGCGCGATAGCGATCGAGCATGCCGCCGCGCACGCCGGGAATAGGATTCGATTCGATTTCCTTGATGGTCCAGAGCGGGCCTTTGTCGATAAGGATTTCAACCTCTCCCGTTTTGGGATCGCCGCGGGTTTGCACCGAGGCGCAGGGATAACCTTCGCGTCCGAGCTTCGCGCTCGCCCACTGCTCGATCGCGTTCAATTCATCGGGATTCAAAGGACGCCCACGGGGCAACCAGAAATTCTGCACCTCCAGTTCGGGAATCTCAGGAACGAGGCGCAGGGATTTAATCAGTGTGGGCAGGCCGGGCTTCACATAGAGCTTGTTATCCACGACGCGGAATTCCGGGTCATGGTAGCCCCGGGCTGCAAGGAAATTCATCATGTGAAACTGCGCCTGGCGCAGAGGAATATTTTCCCAGGACTGCACGCCGGGGCTGCCGCAGACAAGGCGCCGCTCAGTGGCCGTGAACGTCATATCAAAATCAAATTCAAGGACGACGTTATCGCAAAGTTCCCTTTGCTCTGCAGGATCCTCCTCCTTGGTTTCAGAGAGCCCCAAAGTTGAGCCTAAAAGGATACCTGTCACTAAAAAAATCAGGCTGACTGCCGTTCCATTCATCATGCGCTTCCCAGGGTCGGTCCATCCGAATATAGGACGCGAGCTTAGCCTCTCCGCTGCTTCCATCCAAGCCTCCATTTCGAAGACCCTTTTGCAAAAATAGCGCCGATTGAGACAGGACTGTCGGGAAGTATGAAGCACGCGAGGGAGCCTTGAAGGTCATAATGGCGGTAACAGGAGTCATACAACCGTCTCCTTTTAAGGAGACGGTCGTCTGGGGAGTTCAATCAAAGAGCCTGTTTCCAATAAGCCCCAAGAGTTGCCTGACCCTTTTGACTAGGATGGAAACAGTCAAAGGCCAGTTCCTCCTTGGTAATCGTCCAGTCCAAAACACCCGCAGCCAGGGAAACCTTGGCACCCTTGGCTTTCTCGGCCTCGAACGCTGCCTGAATGCCCTGATTAATACCTTCCAGTCGGGCCTGCGCATCGGCTTCATAAACACGCTTGCAGGCCTGCTCACGGAATTTCTTGCAGCTCAGCTCCTCCCCTGTAATCTGACTGATGGCGGGTCCATAAGTAAAATCAATAGCCGCCAGCTGATAAACAGGAGGCGCGGGCGAGATGATCAGCTGCGCATCAGGCGCCGATTTTTGAATCGCATCAATCTGCTCGGCAAACGTACGGGAAATATCCTCGACCGGCATATCCGAACAGAAATCATTCCCACCCAGCGCTACCAGAATATAATCGGGTTTTCTCTTGATGGTGTTTGCTTCCTCCTGATTCCAACGCGCGAGCATCTCAGGAATATCAACAGCCTTTGCACCGAATTTCGCAAAGCTCACAACGCCCACATCAGCAGGTGCTACACCAGCTTTGGCCGCAATCCCGCTCCGCAGCCCATAGTCACCATCAGTGGTCGCGGCTGCCAGAGGCTGGTTGGCCAGATTGCTTTGGAAACCGTTGGCATTGTATTGCCCGGCCTTCAAATAATTGCCGATCTGCTGCAAAAGACTATTATCAATGTTCTGACCGAGGCTGGTATTGGCCAGCACGCCTGTGGAAATACTGTCGCCATAGACCACGAGGAGGGGCTTGTCGGCTGTGACGTTCTGCAGATAAATCTGCTCCTGAGGATCCTTGCCTGGGGCCGGTTCCGCTGTCGGAGCCGGATTATCGGAACTATCATCCTTATCATCCTGACTGCATGCCGTCCAAGCCGTGGCAGCCATCACAAGTCCCAAAGCACAACCGATACGCGCCAATTTCATTTTATCCGTCCTCCCAATGTTATCGCTATGATGCGGATGAGCCGCGTCCTGCGAAAAGCTATTGCAAGAGCCGTGACAAAATCAAAACGTTACGGGAGCTTATGAATTTTCGACCGACCTGAAGCGCCTGCAGCTTAGGACCTGAGACCATTATACCGATAAGGATCAGGCATACTTATCACTCCAAGCAGGATACACTCATGCAAAAGTCCTGGTTTCTGCTCTCTCTTTTCATCATCGGGCCCGTGTCCTGCACCAAGAGCAAAAAGGACGAGGCCAGCGCGCCTGCGAACGCAGCCGTGACGGCCGATCAGACTCTTTCCAAACTCATCGTCATGAACGATCAGATCGAGCCGAACTTCGATCCCTTTGTTTATGAATACACCCTGGTGGGCGGCGAGACTTATAAAAATAAAATCACCATCAACACCGCGCCCGTCAATCCCAAACTCGATATCATGATCAATGGCGTGAAGCTCCGTTCCGATTTCACGACCAATCCGATGCCCTTGGCCGCTGGCGCCAATCTTTTTACGATTGAACTCGTGGATGCGACAGGTCAAAAGGTCAACAGCTATAAGCTGAGCGTGCCGCGCGTCGCGGAATTGCCGGATGAAACGCTTGCGGATCTTGCGACCTCGGATGGGGAGCTGACGCCGCCTTTTTCTTCGGAGATCACCAGCTATCAGCTGACGGTTGGAAAAGACAATGGGCTTCTCACCGTCTCGCCTCTCGCCAACTACGATGATGAAGCCGATTTTGAAATCAATGGCGTCGCCTACTCCGGGGACAAGGGCGGTTATGACGTCACCCTCAATCCCGGCAGCAATACCATCACCATAGTCGTCAAAGGCAAAAGCGGACGGTCCAAAACCTATACTCTGACCGTCACGCGTCCCACGACCTGATCACAGATCCCAAAGAAACGCCTCCAAGGCCTCGCGATCCGCGCGGGGCAAAGCCTTATACCGCTTCACCGAAGTTTCCGCCTGACCTCCGTGCCACAGAATGGCTTCCGCCAAAGACTGCGCGCGTCCATCATGCAGCAGCTGGATCGGATTTTGATCCGAAGCCTTCATCGTGTCGGTATAAAGTATGGAAATATCCCCAGGATGAAACTGCTGACGCCGGACATCCGCAGCATGCTTCACATTCTTCAGTCCCCAAAGCGGGGCTGTTCGCCACTTCCGTGCATCAGGTCCCCCGCTGTCATCGGCGAGGCCCTCGCCCATATCATGCAGCAAAAGATCCGTGAAAGGCTGGATGGTCTGCTCCGCCAGTTCCTTGAATGGGGATGAGCCGGTTTTCAAGACGGGCTGATGACAGCGGCTGCATTCCAGGCCCTCAAAAATTTCAGCTCCGCGTTGGACAGTGGGATCTTTGGGTTTTATGCGAGGCGGAACACCAAGCAACGATACATAGGCTTCCATTTTATCCAAAGCCTCTTCAGGCAATTGACCCTTGCCAGGTATGCAGCTGCTTTCACAATCCAGTTTGGACCTTTTTTGTGTCACCACACCCATATCCAGGTTCAAAGCTGCCACAATCTGATCCCGCAGGGAAAGCTGCTGGCCTTTCCAACCAAAACGCCCGCGCCACTCTCCCCCGGAAACGCGCGCAAGATTCTTCAGCGTGGTTTCGGGAACCGCATTCAAAAGCCCCATTCCAATCAAGGCCGGCGGCTTTCTGATCGAGATTCCAAACTTCGCGGTAGACTTCGAACTTTCCACAGAAAAGATGGGTTTTCTGAGCGTGACCACCGTGCCATCATCCAGCATTACAGGCGTTTCTGCGAAGGATTTGAGCCTCAAAGTCCCCTCGGCAGCAGCACCTGCTGTCTGCAGCTGCTGCCCGAACTGCGGATGCGGCTGACCCGTTCCCGGCTCAAAGGTTTTGGCCAGAGTGCTATGAACAGCCTGTCCCACAGCAGGGAGAAAAGCCATTCCATTATTCACGTGACAGCCGTTGCAGGACGTCATGTTATAAGCATTCGCAGCATAAGCTTCCCGAGAGGCCCGCATCTCTTCAAAGAAGACCAGCGGCTTATCATCATCGGCATCATCCACATGCTGACCCGTTTTCATATCCGTATGAAAAAACGTGCGTCCATCCAGAAAATTCTGCGCCTCGTCTCGCGTGATATTGGTCGCCTGCTGCTGCAGAGCCTTCCAAGGTTCGACCCGCACGGTGGGAATCGTGGTCCAGCCCCCGCTGAAACGCAGAGCATCCGGCTCCTTGTCAGGCGCCCCGAGGGTATCAATCAAAAGTCCGCCCTGCCCCACCTGCAGGCGATAGAATTCTGAATAATAGGCCGACAGAGTGTGCTGATTGAAGTCTTTCTCTTTCTTCCAGTCGGGATGAGTTTCATCCAGAAAAAAGCGGAACTCAAAGGTCAGAAGGCGCCCCGTCTTCAAAGCCTCCGGGTAAGCCTGAAATACGTCAGGCCCCAGGGTCACCACAAAACGCCGGCGGTCCCCGACATGCTCCATGCGTTGATTGATTGCAAATTTACTCCGAACCGTTTCCACAGTTCCCAGGGGATCGCCGGTATAGATCGCAGAAAAATCCGGCCCACGGGTGGGAATGAAATCCTGCGGCCATTCCGTTTCCAGATGAAAGCGCAGCTTCTTTTCCCCGCGCCCGGTGAAATCCTCGACCTTAAAAAAGGCCAGCCGCCCTTCCCAATAGAAAGGATTATACTTGGAAAAATCCATATCATTCTCATGCCGACGCCGGACTCGGATCACACCTTCGGTGATGATCACGCCATCCTCAATGCGCGTTTGGCTTCGTTTGCCCAGGTCAGCATAGGATTCAATTTTGATTCGTTCAAGGACGGGTAAAGGACCTTGGTCGTCCGTGGCCACAGGGCCTGGAGTCGGACGATCTTGTGAAGCATCCGGCGAAGTCACTTTACCTTCAGGCAAAGCTTCGCCCTTCTCGTTCTGGCAGCCCATGGCCGCATGCAGTAATCCAGTAATCAACAGCAACTTTCGCATCAGCATGTCTCCTCAGCAGCAGCGCAGCATCAAAAAGCTTCATCCGAAGCAGGATTCCAAAGGTTTTTCAGGGCGTCATACGCAGGCCGGGGCTTGCGATCAATCGTCACAAGCCCCCACCATTCTTCATTGAAGGTCATATCTGGATAAGGACCGGATCCGGGAGCAATGCCGCCGATATCATGCTGATCCGGGGCTCCCTTGTCGTCCTTCCACCACTCATCATTCCATTCAAAGACCGCTCCCCCGACGCTCACCTTATCAGTGGCCCGGGCCGCAAGGTTCTCTTCAATCTCCCGCGTCAAAGCCAGGACGGCCTTGGCCTGGGACGCTTCATCAGGAACCGTGCGATTGATGGCATCTGCACCATATTCGGCAAGATACATCGGTTTATCCGTAAGGCTCGCCCAGGTCTGAAAGCGGTCACCAAAACCAAGGCCGCTATAAATATTAAGACCCCAAAGATCAATACCGCTCAGCTCCGCAATCAGCTCCCGCGGTGGCAGCTCGCCATAAACTGTAGCAACGGGCAGACGGGAATCGACGCTGCGGACTGTGCTGATAGCCTGTTTGATAAGGCCCTTGACCGCATCAAGCGTCAGGGGTTTGCCACTGTCCGCACTGTAAAGGAGGTTGTAATTCCACTCATTCCCGATTTCCCAAAAAAGGGTCCCGGGATGATTTTTGAGTTTTTCCACGCGCGCCGCGACATCCGGCATCGCTGTCGCAAAGTAGTTGAAGACGGGGACTATCATATGCAGCTGATACTTCTGAATAAGGGCCAGAACGCGATCATCCAGGATGGCTTCATAGGTGCGAAGGGTATTCACGCCCATGGCCTGCATCATCTGAAAATCCTGTTCGATAAGCGTGAGGTCCTGAGCGGACGGACTGCGGAACATCAGACCTTCGGGATGTCTTTGACCCAGGCGCACAGGATTCCAGCAGACGGCCCGCATGGCAAAGGCCCGACCGTTCACAATCAGCTGGCGGCCTTTCAGAGAGGGATAGGCGCGTTCCGGAACCGGCACGACTTCGACATCGGAGCGATCAGGCTCAGGCAGGATAGGCCCTGTGTCCGGCTCAACCGGCAAAGTGGAAAGAGGAGGCCTGGACCCTGGCTTCGATCGTCGGGACTCAGCATCAGGGGCAGCACAGGAGCAGTTCAACATCAGCGCAATCAGACATAACAGCTTTCTCATGGGTCCAGGCACTCCTACCGCGAGGCGTTGAAATAAAACGCCTCAGCAGCTCTTGTGCCAGAATCCAGAGCCCAGGTCTGACCCTGGGTTTCGCAGAATCACTGATGTATTTGGACTATTTTCCGTGGCGAAGGAGCGACAGGAAAAGACTCGGATCGCCCGAGGCCAGGACCCAAATCTTTTTATATTCGGCCAGCTTGAAGCGCATCCAGGGCCGGCTTTCAGCATCGAGTCTCGCATCCAATTGCGTGACGCAGGTGCGGGCCGTGTCGCGGATTTGTTTTTGACTTTCCGCTTTGAAAAGATCGTTCAGCTGCACGGTCAAGCCCACGCGAATCACATTCTCGGGCGTCAATTCGCAAAAAGAAGGAGCCGCCGTATAGCAGTTCGGATGGGAATCAAAGGCGAAAGTTCGCAAGCCGCTGCAATCTTTTTCCTCATCACTCGCGAACCAGGCTTCCATGCTTTCCTGAAGGCAGCTGCGCACGTTGTCGCGCCACTCATTGCCCTTGGCTGGATAAAGGTCGCCGCTAAAAGGGGGCGGATTATCTTTGAAGTCGATGGCCGAGAAACGTTCGCAGTACTTCTGTCCGTAACCGAGGGCATAGCCGTCATCACCGCAGCTCAATCGTTCCTGATCGATACACGCATAGTATTCGCAGGAGCCGATAAGGTCGGCACAGTCGTCGTTATAGGTTTCAGCAGACAGCAAACCCGTGATCATCCAGCTTCCTAAACAGAGCAGTCCACGCAAACGTTTCATAGGCCTATCCTTGGTGCGAGTTGGATTGACGGTATATGCGACTTTCACGCAAATGACTATAGGAAACGATAGTCCCTGGAGCTAATGGCATAGGAAATCGAGTGCTTCACAACGCCTTAATCGAATTCACTGAGAGAATTTGTCCGATAAAAATTTACTGAATTTTGAGGCTTTCTTAACGGGGTTCAGGGCGCCATAAAAATAGCAGTATCTTCCAGCGGATAAGCGGCATGCAAGGACAGCGTTGCGCCGGGCCAGCTCGTCTTTCATGCAGGGGGATGATTTTCCGACTTAAGCTACGATTCCGAGGCGAGCAGCTCACACCTTTTCACTGGATTTTTTCCTTTCAAATCTTCTTAATAGGTTCCTATTAAGCATAAGCTTGCAGAACAGCCGCCCCTGTTTGCAGCTTTCTTTGACTCAAAAAAAGGAACGAGGCCTTGAATCGGAAACAACTCTCAAGACACGCCAGAATCGGGATCATAAACCGTGGTGAAGCCGCCGTTCGCTTCATACGGGCAGCGAAGGAATTCAACACGCTGTATGGCACTCAGTTTGAGACAGTCGCCTTTTATTTGGATACAGAGAATGACGCGCTTTTCGTCAAGGAAGCCGATCACGCTTTTGCCCTGTCGTCCTTTCCTGGATTCGGGGACTTGACGGGCAGCGCCTATTTGAATTGCCCTTTCCTTCTGCAGGCCCTGCAGCAGACCGGTTGCAGCGGCGTCTGGGTCGGTTGGGGCTTTGTCGCTGAAAATGCCGATTTTGCAGCGCTCCTGGAAAAAAATGATCTGGTCCTGATCGGCCCAACCGCAGACGCCATGGATCGTCTGGGTGATAAGATCAAGGCCAAGGAAATTGCCGACCAGTCGCAGGTGCCCACCTGTCCCTGGAGTGGCGGCTTCCTGGAAGATCTGGACCATGCGCTGAAGGTCGCCGAACGAATCGGCTATCCGGTTATTTTGAAATCCGCCAACGGTGGTGGTGGCCGCGGGATCCGCAAGGTCTTCACACCGGAAGAGATGCCGCAGCAGTTCCGCTCCGTGTCCGATGAAATCTTCCGCTTCTTCGGCAACCGGGTCATCTTCATGGAAGCGCTGGTCGTACGCGGCCGCCACCTTGAAGTCCAGTGTCTCGCCGACATTCACGGCAACGTTCATACCTTCGGTGTGCGCGACTGTTCGGTGCAGCGGAACAACCAGAAGATTATCGAGGAAACGCCGCCAGCTCACCTCGATCCCGAGCGCATGAAGGAAGTCGAGGCCTCGGCCGCCCGTCTTTTGAAAGCCGCGAATTATCACGGCGCCGGCACGGTCGAGTATCTTTATGATATCGATCGCAAGGAAGCCTTCTTCATGGAAGTGAATACGCGTCTTCAGGTGGAGCATCCCATCACCGAAGAACTCTTCCAGGTCGACCTCGTGCACCTGCAGCTGCGCACCGCGCTGGGTGAGGTCCTCGATAACGTCCCGAAAAATCCGCGCGGTCATGTGATCGAAGTGCGTTTGAACGCCGAAGATCCGGATCAAAAATTCGCGCCGACTCCCGGCCGGATTCTGCGCTTCCTGCCCCCGACTCTGCCCGGTATTCGTATCGACTCCGGTTTTGAATGGGGCAGCCGCATTCCGCGTGAATTCGATTCGATGATAGCCAAGATCATCGCCTACGGTCCCAACCGTGCGGCGACCATGGCTCGTTTGACCCGCGCCTTGTCCGAACTCCAGATTGAAATTGAGAACGGCACGACCAACCAGGGCTTCCTCCTGGAACTTCTCGGTCACGCGAAAATCAAGGAAGGCGGCGTTCAAACCGACTTCGTGGAAGGATTTTTGAGCAGCGCCGAACGCAAGGCCGGCAAGAATCAGTGGGACGTCGCTCTTCTGGGCGCTGTCATCTATCAGTACGAGCAGAAGTATCGGCACGAGTTTGAAAACTTCACCGAGAAAGTCCGCCGCTACAGTTCCCCGCGTCAGATGCCTGACCTGGGCATGGAACTCTCCTTGAGCCTGCGCGGGCATAAATACCAGATCCGTGTGAAAGCGGTCGGTGAACCCTTCTATCACATCACTATCGACGGCAAGTCGGTGGAAGTCGAGTATGTGAACTGGGGTCATGAGATCGTTTTGAAAACCGGCGGCCGCAAATATAAAATGCAGATCGTGCCCCGCACGAACGCCCTGCAGTGTGAAGTCGAAGGCTTTCCTTATATGCTGCCCTTCGATAGCGGCGGGAAAATCGCAGCGCCATCACCCAGCGTGGTGCTGACCGTTGATGTTCAGGAAGGCCAAAGGGTGAAGAAGGGCGATCTGCTTCTGACCCTGGAAGCCATGAAAATGGAAATGGCCGTGACCGCCCCTGAAGATGGTATTGTCGCCGGCATCAATGTGAAAGCGGGTGAACAGGTCGCCGCGGGCCAGGCCCTGGTTGATCTGGAAACGGAAAGCAACCGCCAGAGCAAAGACAGCGCGGAAAAAGAAACCGCCCAGATCATCGACTATTCACGCCTGGCCGTGGCCACGAAACCGGCGACGCCCGAAGAGCTGAAAGAAACCTGGACCTTCCTGTCCCGCGATTATTTCGCGATCTTCATCGGCTATGACTATGCGAAGCCGGTGGGCAAGGAACTGGCCCGCATCGAAACCTTCCTCGGTGAGCATCCGGAATTCAAGCCGGCCTTTGCTGACCTTCTCGTGAAGTCGCTGCAGACCTTTATCACGGTGCAGAAACTCTTCCAGAACGACGAGGCTGTGACCGATGGTTCGCGCAGCACCGACGTTTACGAATGCCTGATGCATTACCTGATGCGCCGCGAGGATCGGGAAAAGGGTCTGCCCGCCAACTTCCTGAAGCGTCTGGAAGAAGCGATCCGCGTTTATTCCTGGGCCGAGACCAAGGATTACGCCGCCACCACCCGCGCTCTATTCCATCTTTATAAAGCGCAGGCCAACAGCCGTCAGACTATGGATTTGATCCGCCAGAGTCTTCTGACCCTTCAAAAGCTCTTCACCGATGCTCGTGAATTCACCGATGTCGGTGCGTTCTCGGATCTTTTGGGTGAACTGATCAATGTCGGCCGTACGAGCAACTCGCTGGTCGATGCCGCGGTCTATATCCGCTATGAACTTGTGGATCGCCTCTTCCAGGATCAGATGCAGGCCAAGCGCAAGCAGCAGCTGGTGGAAGTTCTGGAGCCTGTTCTGGAAGGTCATAATAAGGACCCCAAACTGCTGGCTGATGTTATCGAGTCCGGTCACCAGATCGTCAGCTACCTCGTTTCGATCTATGATCGTCGCTCGCCGAAGGCCAAAACCATTCTGGAACTTCTGACCCGCCGCATGAATCGCGATCGCATTTACGATCGCGGCCAGCTGTTGGAACACAAGGGCCAGCTGCTGTACCAGGTGAATACCCATAAGCAGGGCCAGAACATTCAGAGCGTCGTCACCATCCTGGAAGAGGATGACTTCTTTGCTCCTCTCGATTGGCTGAAAAACGTTCTGAAACGCGAGCCGGGCGAATATCTGGAATGCCTGATTTTCGTGCGTCGCAGCTCGGGTCAGCCGGACCTCGTTTATAGCAACCACCTCGCAAAATTCCCGCTGCCTGTCGAACTCTGCAGTCTGGGCCTTGTGCGGGAAAACGATTACGCCTATCGTTCCTTCCATTACGCGAATAATGAGTGGTCCGAAGACATCCGCCGCCGCGCCTTCAGCCCCTTGCGTTTCCGCGAGCTGCGCCTCGACCGCCTCGTGAACTTTGACCTCGAGCTGCTTTATAACAGCCGCTATGTGCATGTCATGAAGCTTGAGGCCAAGGAAAACGCCAAGGATCAAAGGCTCTTTGCCTTCATCGAAGTGCCGGAAGCCAAGATCGACCTGGATGAAGAGCAGGTGATCGAGCGCATCAGTCAGTTCGAATACGGAGTCCTGGAGGCTGTGAAGGTGATCCGCGAGCAGCAGGCCCGCACCAAGCGCAGCTACTACTGGAACCGCATCGTGGTGCACATCGGCCACACGCATCCTTTGCGTCTGGATCACATCGGTGAGTATCCCAAGCGCATCGCCGGTCTGGTGGAAGGCCTCGGTCTGGAAAAAATGGTCATCTACACCAAGGTTCTCACGCGGCAAAACCGTGCGATCGAAACCGAGGTTCTGGTGGAAAACTTCGCCACCCAGTACAGCGTGCGCGGTCGTCTGCCTTCCCGTGAACCTTTGAAACCGCTCGATCCCTATGCGAGCAAGGTCGTGACGGCTCTGCGTCTGCAAAGCCCTTACCCCTACGAAGTGATCAGCATGCTGACCAATCCGTCCCGCACGGAATTCCCGCAGGGCTCGTTCCTGGAATACGATATCCAGTTCGATGCCAGCGGTCAGCAGCACACGGTCGCGGTTGAAGGTCGCGCGCCGGGTCAAAACCATAGCAAGATCGTCTTCGGTCGCATTCAAAACCGCGATCCGGACGGCACTCTTTTTGAACGCATCATCATCCTCGGCGATCCGACCCGTGACCTCGGTTCCCTCGCCGAAGATGAATGCCGCCGCGTGATCGCTGCGATTGATATGGCGGAAGCCGAGCTACTGCCGGTCGAATGGATTCCCGTTTCCTCAGGTGCGGCGATCGACATGCAGACCGGTACCGAGAACCTCGATTGGACGGCCCGCGTTCTGCGCCGCATCATCGAGTTCACGCAGGAAGGCGGTGAAATCAACATCATCGTCGCCGGTATCAACGTCGGGGCGCAGTCCTACTGGAATGCGGAAGCCACCATGCTTATGCATACCAAGGGCATCCTGATCATGACCGAGCAGGGCTCAATGGTTCTGACCGGTAAAAAAGCTCTCGATTTCTCGGGCTCGGTTTCGGCCGAGGACAATATCGGAATCGGCGGCGCGGAACGCATCATGGCTCCGAACGGCCAGGCGCAATTCCGCGTGAAGGATCTGGCGGAAGCCTATCGCCTTCTTTTCCGTCACTACCGCATCACCATGGTCTCGAAGCAAAGGCCTTACGGCACGCGTCTGCCGACCAAGGACCCCATGGATCGGAATGTCTGCACCTTCCCTTATCAGGATAATCTGGGTCAGAATTTCAAATCCATCGGCGACATCCTGGGCCCGCAGAACGCCGAGCGCAAAAAACCCTTCGATATGCGGCAGGTCATGCATGCCGTGCGTGACCAGGATGCCGACTGTCTGGAACGCTGGCAGACGATGCGCGATGCGGAAACAGCCATCATTTGGGAAACCCAGGTCTGCGGTTATCCGGTCGGCCTGATCGGGATCGAAAGCCGTCCGGTGAAACGCTACGGCGACTTCCCGAACGATGGACCGGATATGTGGACCGGCGGTACGCTCTTCCCGCAATCCTCGAAGAAAGTCGCGCGCGCGATCAACGCCTACAGCGAGCAGCTGCCGGTCGTGATTCTCGCCAACCTTTCCGGCTTCGATGGTTCGCCGGAATCCCTGCGTCGCCTGCAGCTCGAATACGGCGCGGAAATCGGCCGCGCGGTGGTGAACTTCAAAGGTCCTTTGATCTTCATCGTCGTGGCCCGTTATCACGGTGGCGCTTACGTCGTATTCTCGAAGACCCTGAACCCCAGCATGCGTGTGGCTGCACTCGAAGCCACCTATGCTTCGGTGATCGGTGGCGCTCCGGCTGCGGCCGTGGTGTTCCCGCGTCAGGTTCTGAAGAATACCTTCGCGGATCCGCAGATCATTGAAGCGCAGGCTCGCCTGAAGAAGGATGAGCTGACCAAGTCCCAGTACGATGATATCTATCAGACGGTGCATCTGGAGCATCAGGCCAAGGTCGCCTTGGAATTTGAAAAGATTCACACGGTCGAACGCGCTCTGAAAGTAGGCTCGATTGATGACATTCTGCAGGCGCCTCAGCTGCGTCCTTACATCAAGCAGCAGCTTGATGATGGCATCAAGTCCTACCTCTCCCAGTCCCGCAATTGATTTCGGGGGTTAAATCCCGGCGGTTCCAGGCTTCACGGCCTGGGGCCATCCCCTAATCCCCTTATTTCACTACCCAAAGCTCCGCTCAAGTTTCCGCTTAAACTGCCGATCCATCCTACGATGAGGAACATCATCCTATGGAAGCAGGGAAAGCCTATGGCTCAGAAAAAGACTATAAATTTCAATAACCTGCGATTTGAAATCGCCGAAGATCCCGAGGCTGTGGATTATACAGTGGTCGGTGATATCGACGAGAATTTCCGTCACAAGGATGTTCCGCGTATCGCGCATAACAAAATTCGCATACACCTGAAGGATGTGGGGAATTTCAACAGCTGTGGTATTCGTGAATGGATTCAGCTGATCACAGATCTTTCCAAAGGCGGCTCGCTGTCGTTCTATGAATGCAGCGTGTCCTCGATTGATCAGATCAATATGGTGCCGAACTCCC
This sequence comes from Oligoflexus sp., assembly GCF_035712445.1. Lineage (NCBI taxonomy): Bacteria > Pseudomonadati > Bdellovibrionota > Oligoflexia > Oligoflexales > Oligoflexaceae > Oligoflexus > Oligoflexus sp. Next base: position 69,437 of record NZ_DASTAT010000109.1, read on the forward strand.
TGGGTGGTGGCGTGGTCGAGTCATTCTTCGCGCCTTATTACTGCCAGTGTGGGCAGGAGCATATCAAACTGATTAATGTGCGCGAGCATCTCAGCACGCTGAAGCAACTGATCGCACCGACTTTCCAATGCGACTGCGGTCGCACCTTGGAGTTCGATGCATTGGAAGAGAGTTATTTTCAGTTTATCGTCGCGCTGCCACGGGCGGGATAGCAAGGCAGACAAGGAAGGGGCGGGAGCATGGATGCTCTGGTCAAGACCGCGATCGAATCATTGGTGAAAAAAATACTGCCGCTGCTGGAAAAGCAGCTGGCCGGTGTATTGGCACAACCGGGCGACCGCCCTTCACCAGAACTTGCATATCTCATCAGCGAAAGCCGTGAACTCCTCGACCTCATGTCGAGCTGGACGGCATCACACGGCAAACCCGCTTTGAAGAAGGCTATAGCTGCAGCCGACATCAGCGACGACGAAGCCACCGCACTGATGGCCCAGATGAGTGACAGCGACGACGAAGCCGCCGCCCTCATGGCAGAAATGGACGACAGTCCGAAAGCCAAAGCCCCTGCGAAGAAAGTTTCAGAAGAACTGAGCGACGACGAAGCCGCCGCCCTCATGGCAGAAATGGACGACAGTCCGAAAGCCAAAGCCCCTGCGAAGAAAGCTTCAGAAGAACTGAGCGACGACGAAGCCGCCGCTCTTCTCGCCGAGATGGACGGTTCACCCGCAGAATCAAACGGCGAAGAACTCAGCGACGACGAAGCCGCCGCGCTGCTCGCGGAAATGGAAGCGCCCGCAAAAAAACCCGTGGGCAATGCCGTCAGCACCGCAGCACCGAAACCCATGGCGGATGATGAAGCCTCCCGTCTTCTCGCCGAGATGGATGATGAACCGGCTCCCGCGCCGACCAAAGCCGCCCCGACCGCAAAGGCAGCGGCTCCGGCGGCTCATGCTGATCAGCACGATGACGAAGACTTCAAAGAAATCGCCGAATGGGAACCCAATGATTTCCAATCGGATCCTTCCATGCTCAATGACTTCATCACCAACAGTGACGAACTCATGCAGACCGTGGATGATGCCATCCTGCGCCTGGAGCAGGATCCAACAAACAAAGCCATCATCGAAGAAATCTTCCGCGCCGCGCATACCCTGAAAGGCGGCTCGGGCATGTTCGGTTTCAAAGGCATCGAACGCGTCATGCACCGCATGGAAAACCTCTTCGATCTGATCCGTAAGGACAAACTCGTCCCCACCCCGGAAACCATCGACGTCGTGTTCCAGGGCATCGACCTCCTAAGAAGACTCCTGCAGGCCGTCAAAGACGGAGGCCCCTGCGGTGTGGAAACAGCCCCGATCGTACGGTCCCTCAGCTACGCCGCGAAAGGCAAGCTCGCACCCAAAGTCGCCAACCCGGCCGCAGCAACATCGGCGGCCAAATCATCAGCACCCACGGCCGAACCGGCCCCGGCAGCCGCCGCGCCCAAAGCCGCAGCCCCCAAACCCGCGGCGGCCGCAGCCCAGGCCCATGACGACGATAAGAAAGACCATAAAAACGCGAAAAAAACCGAACAATCCACCATCCGCGTCGACCTCGAACGTCTCGATGTCCTCGTGAACCTGGTCGGTGAACTCGTGATCGACCGCACGCGCTTTGCGAGCATCGAAGAGGACCTGCGCACGAACTTCCCCCAAATCAAATTGGGCAGCAGTTTCTCAGAAACCGTCCAGCTCTTCGGTCGACACATGAATGAAATCCAGGACATCATCATGAAGGTCAGGATGGTGCCCATCGGTAACGCTTTCAATAAGTTCACGCGCGTGATCCGCGATCTCTCGCGATCTCTGAATAAAAAAATCGACCTGATCATCACAGGTGAAGCCGCCGAACTCGACAAGACCCTGGTCGAGCAGATCGGTGACCCCTTGATCCACCTGATCAGAAATTCCTGCGATCACGGCATCGAACTCCCTGATGTGCGCAAGTCCACGGGCAAAAACCCAACCGGCAAGATCTTCCTGTCCGCGCATCAGGAAGGCAATCAGATCGTGATCAAAATCGAGGACGACGGCAAAGGCATGGACCCCGCCGTGATTCGGCGCAAAGCCATCGAGAAAGGGCTGATCACTGAGGAAACTCAGCTTTCCGATCGCGACAGCCTCAATCTTATTTTCGAACCTGGCTTTTCCACCGCCGATCAGGTGACCAACATCAGCGGCCGCGGCGTCGGCATGGATGTCGTGAAAAAGCAGATCATGAAACTCAAGGGCATGCTGGAACTCGACAGCGCTCCCGGTCGCGGCACCACGGTCACCATTCGTCTGCCTTTGACTCTTGCGATCGTGCAAAGCCTCCTCGTCCGTTCCCGCGGCGAGACCTTTGCGATTCCCTTGAACTCCGTTATTGAATCCATTCGAATCTCGCCCAAGGATATTCAAAGAGTGGGCGATGTCGAAGTCTATAAATTAAGGGACACGGTCCTGCCCTTGATTCACCTCGACGAGGCCATGACTCTTGGCACCAAGGAAGGCAGCATCTCCGATCTCCTCAAAAGCAAGGCTTCGCAGCGCAGGAGCCGTGTGAATCGGGATCGGCACTTCGTGGTGGTCGTTGGCCAACCCGATCGCCCTACGGGCATCGTGGTCGATCAGCTTTTGAATCAGCAGGAGATGGTGATCAAATCCATGGGTCCTTTAATGCGCAACATCCCCTGCGTGGCCGGTGGAGCCGTTCTGGGTCACGGGGAAGTCGTGCTGGTTCTTGATATCCCTGAACTTGAAGCTGCGAGCCGCGGACGAAACCGCGTGCAGGCTGCGTAAGGAGGCTCATCATGAATATTCCAGGCCTGACTCCCGAGATGATGGATCCCGAACACAGCATGTTCGCCATTCGCGGTGACCTGGATGGCGGCAAGGATAATCAGGATTTCACAGCGGTCAAACAGTTCATTGGCCTGCTTCTCGGCAAAGAGGAATTCCTCCTGCCCATTGAAGTCACCAACGAAATTATCATGATGAATCAGTTGACCTTCGTCCCCCGCGCGCCGCGTTTTATCGAAGGCGTTATCAACCTGCGCGGCACCATACTGCCGGCCATCAATCTGCGCAAGATGATGGGCCTGCCGAATGTGGAGCCGACGCTCCAGAGCCGCATCATCGTCGCACATTATGAAGAGGTCACGGTGGGCCTGATCGTGGATGGGATCACGTATGTGATTTCCTTGAATGATGATCAGCTGCAGCAGCAGGCGCTCCCTGGGCGCGGCAATGGGTCTGAGTTAATTTCCACCATCAGCAAGCGCGGCAATCAGGTGAACGGCGTGATTGATATTGCCAAGGTCCTCGCGGAAACCGGCATTGACTATCAGGCCCACGACGACTTCGAAGAACACTGAATTTCTTTTCGGAAAACGGACAGTAAATAGCGCAGCTGGCACGATGAGTGCAGCTGCGCTTTTGTTTACTTTCCGTTTTCTGGAGGAAATCAATTATGCAAAAAAGCTCACTCCCGGTCCTGCTCCCTCTCAGTTGCCTGCTTTTCGTGCCTCTTGCATACAGCCAGGACGCCAGCAACCCTCAATACAAAACCGCAAGCGCCTGGTCGGAAGCGCCTGTGTCGGCCGGTGTTAACATCACAACGGCCGATGTGGATCTGACGGATGAAAACGTCTTCGCCTTCGGTGTGTTTGGTGACTATTACACGGGTCAGAATCTCTCCGTGGGTCTTTCCCTTGACTACTGGGCGGATGAGTTCAATTCATCACGCGCGCAACGCGTGGATCTGGAAAATCTGATCATAGGAGCGAATGCCAAATTTCATTTCACCAACATCATGGCTGGCCTGAAGCCATATGTGTTGGCAGGTCTTGCTGCCCATCGCTTTCAAGTGAGCACGGCGCGCCGTGATCCCAGTGCGGACGCGACCGATGTCCTCTCTGAATATGATCGCGACCTTCAGGATGTGGAAGGTGAACTGGGCGCGGATTTCGGCGCGGGTTTGAGTTACACCATTCAACCCGCGATGGATCTGGTAGGGGAACTCAAATATCGGCGTGTACTGGATCGCACCCTGGACCTCGATCAGATGAATTATTCTCTAGCCCTCGCCTATATGATGTAAAGCGAGCCCAATTCTTTGCAGACTCAAGGTGGAACCGATTTTGCTAGGTGATCCCTGTGTCTGCAAAAATGGAGCACATCTATGATTTCAGAAAACATGGAACACACGACCGAAGGACAAATGGCCCAGGCCCCTGTGGATCCGAATCCACCCCGGCATCAACCTCCGGCACCGCCACCGCCTTCCCGGCAGCCTGAACCCCAGCCAGGTTCACCTCCCGGCGATATTCCGCCGATGGTTCCGGCTCCGCCCGAGGCGCCCGAGCCCTTTCCTCATCCGCACCCCATCCCGGATCCAACGATTCCGGAACCAGGTCCTCCAGTCTTCCAGTGAGGTCTGTTCAAAGCCTGAGCACTGCATCCCTTCGGTGACCCGGAGGGGGGCTGTGCCCTACATAAGTCATAATGATTTATTCAAGCGTATCGCCTGGGACCACTGGGCCGCCAGGATTTCATGCTAGTAAAACTATTCAGACGCTTGCTGCCCGGCCAGGACGAGTTTCTCTTGCCGTTCGAAGACACAAATGAAATTATGAACAGGAACCCGATAACCCTTCGTCCCGCGAGCACCGCGCTGTTGCGGGGCGCAATCCTCAGCCCCACTCGACTGCTGCTCGATGATGGGTTTCGCACCAAGGTTCCACAAGATGAATGCGACTATCCCAATGCGCTGGCTCTTTCTTACCCTGGCCCTTCTGCCCTTCACCGCGCAATTTCTTGCGGCTGCGGAAAAACCACAGAGTCAGAAAGCTGAATATACCCTGCAAATTCCCATCAAAGATGCGGCTATCGTCCGTGATGGAATCATCGGTGAAGCCGTGGGAAAACCAAACCGCGGAAAAATCGGTCTGAATGAAGTCACCGTCACGGCTCCGGGCTACGGCGTCCGGCGCCTTCGTTTCTGGCTCAAAGCTGGTGAAAAAGCCGTCATTGAAGCGAATCTCGCCAGGATTCATGACCCCATCGATCCCGAATGGAAGTCTCTCGATCGAATCATTCCTTCGGCCAAACTCAGCAAGGTGCCGAGCGTCTGTTCCTGGTACCAGGAGAAGACCAATGATACAGCCATCTGTCGCCGCAAGACCTGGCTGGAAGACGTCGCCTTCTCGGAACCGACACCTTACGCTGTTGATGACATGCGAGCCCTGGCCACCAGCAAAAAGCTGACAGGCTATCGCGAGCTGGTCAATCGCAGCACCGAAAGCACGCCTGAGTTGGAAGCTCAGGTGGAAGAGATGTTCCGCCTTTTCCCCAGCAACGCTTCAGTCTTTCAACTGAATGCGGCCATCGCCCTGCAGCGTGGAGACTGCCCACGCGTGCATACCATCTTCGTCGATGCGCAGCAGGTCCTTCCCAATCCTTACCCGCTTTTGCTTTATAAGGCGCTTTGCTTTGAAATCCAGGGACAAACCGAAGCGGCCACCATGCTGATCCAGGAAACCATCAAGAACAACAAGGCACCGGCTCCTTACCTCACCTATCACCTGGGCCGCATGCAGCTGAAGAAATCACCTGATACCGCGATAACTCTGGCCAACAGCTGCCTGAAGAGTTTTCGCTTCGACCTGTCCTGCCAGGAACTTGGTCTGATGGCTGGCCGCCTGACGCAAAAAGTTTTCAAGGTGCAGCGTTTCAATCTTGAGGAAGGCACATTCAAAATCTTTCGCAATCTCGAAGAGGGTTTGCCGAAGGGACTCGCCGAGGCGCTTTTTTTCAGCGTCATTCCCCTGATCAACAGCTACCCGCACAGTCTTGAATTCTATCTCTTCCTCGCCTGGATCGATTCGGTGCAGAAGGTCGGCGGTGGTCTTGATTATTATGCCCGCAAAATGCAGGTCGGCGGCATCCTGGCTTCCGGCGGTCTTGATATGGCGATTGAAACTCTGGAAAAGCAGAACCTTTCCTACCTTCTGCCGGCTGTCTATCGCGCACGCCTTCGCAGCGATCCCCAGGATCCTAATATCTGGCTGCGGTTGATTCGCGCCTATTCAAAAGCCGGCCAGTGTCCCGAGGTGATTCAAACCATCAAGGAAGGCGAGGGCATCCTGCCTCGCTACAATACGCAGCTGCTGCAGATGCAGGCGAGCTGCTATGTGGAGATGAATCGACTCGACGATGCGCTCGATGCCTATCTGAAAGTCCTGACGGCGCAGCCGAAGGTCTGGTCCACCTATTACAATCTGGGTTCGACCTATGACAGGCTCAAGAAGCGCAAAGAGGCTTTGGAGAATTATAAGACCGCGCTGCAGTATAATCCGCCTGCGGAGACTCGGGATAATATCAATGCCCGGATTCTGGAATTGCAGCAGCCTGCGAAGAAGCCTTAAGCGTTCAAGGCTGAGGGTTTGATGACTCTTGGCCGTTGTACTTGAAGGTGTCGTGCATTTTGATGGGGATGACCTCTTCGGTTTCTTCATCCTCATCCAAAAGACCAACCTGCTCCGCTTCCGCAAGCCAGTGCGCACGGTCAGGCAGTTCGATGCCCACGGCTGTGGCATACCCGAGCGACTCGACACCCAGGAAAGCCAGTTCACTGGAGTCCGGCATCGAGCGCGCAATCGCATAGTTCCGTTCAAGCCCATGGCGATCAAAGGCGCGACAGTAGGTCAGCAGCAGTCCGTAAGCGACGTTCTCGTCTTCACCATCGGCAAGGCGCGCAGCGTGCTGCAGAGAACGCTTGAAAGGCATGCGATAGAAGAGCGAGTTGGTCACGAGCCGATATTCATGACTGCTGCGGGGAAACTCTTCAATCACCTGTTCGATGATCGCTTCGTCCTGCAGTCGCACCAAAGCCTCTTCCGCGAATTCGTTCAATTCCGCCAGATCACTCTTTACCAGCGTCTGCAGAATCAGGGGACCGGCATCACGGCAGTCGCGCATGGAAAGAATCATGCAGGCCAGAGCCTTGAGCCAGGGATTGGAGTCATCAGTCAGAATATTTTTCAGCTCAGGGTTCTGCGGGTAAGGACGCCGGGCCACTTCACGCGCAAGAGCCTTGACAGTTTCCTTGATACGCCTGGGAAACATGGGATATTTTGTGAGCGCGACGGACATGCTGCGAAGTTTTTCCCAGAGGCTGTCGGAAGACGAGCGGTAGAAACCTATCGCTTCTTTGATCAATTCGTGCTCGATGCGGGTCAAATCCGGCAGCCTGAGCAGATTTTTTTCGATCGGCAGGAGAAGGGCCGGAGGATGCAAAAGGATCAAATCCAGAGCCAATTTATGCCGATCCGCTTCCATGGATCGAGCCATCTCCAGACAGGGCTCCAGAGTGGAGTCATTCAGCGCAAGGTGCTCCAGATCACGCCGCTGCCAACCGGAGCTCGCAAGGCCACGCTCACCGAGTCGGGCAATCACACCCAGTGTCAGTTCAGCGTCCTGTATTGATGACTCTCCAATGGTTTCAGCCGCAGCACGACGAACCAGGAGACTGTCATCACCGAGAAGTTGCGTCAGCCACTTAAGCTGAAAAGTCGAAAACGCGCTCATTTTTTGGCTCACTTCTTCAACGTCTGCCGAATCAAGTCGGGCCTTATCTGGTCATAGGCTGAAAGGAAGGTCTTGTAAAGTAAATCTACAATCCCTTGATGAGTTTACACCCACTCTGAGCGGGCGCATAAAGATTGGGAAAGCCGCAGTTTTCTCGATATTTGATGGCTTCTGCTGTCTGGTGGCATCCTGGTCTTGGGCAGCTCACACCTAAGCTATCACATTTTATTCGCGCGATGGTAGAGTTTGAGCGGAGCGGTGAAGGAGGCGTCGCTTCAGGCAAAGCCACGGAAGCGAAGCTCTCGGATTCATATGCCAAATCGAATAATAAAAATTACCGTGGTGGAATTTTCAGACAGTCACGGCGTCAATGAAAATCCCCAGCGCGATTCTTACCCTTCGAGGATACTTTCCAACCCGTCAATTCCTCAAGCAAATTTCACGGCTCCTTTCGAAGGTCGAAGTGAAATCCACCTTTATGTTTACCGGTAGACACCGATTGTAAAGGTGTGGAGGATCCCATGCTTAAGCTGATCACCTTTCTCGGTTTTTTCCTGTGCAGCACCCTGACTGCCGCTCCTGTCGACCTCGGCAAGGATTTCGCGGGCAAGCAGTTTGGGCACGATCTCAGCATATTTCGTGATGCTTCAGGCACGATGCCTGTGGATCAGGTTTGGGAACAGACCTTCGCGCCGTCCGAGAAGATGACCCCGAATCTGGGTTTTACCCCTGATATTCTGTGGGTGTCCTTCGAGCTTCATAATCCGGGTGATAAGGATGTTCCCCTCCTCCTCGAATATAGATATGCGTCCGCGGATTTCGTTGAACTCTTTCAAAAAGAGGGCGCGGGTTTTTCTTCCGTGAAGATGGGCGACAAGGTTCCCTACGAATCGCGCAGCTTCAAGAGTCGTTATCCGATATTCGAGTTGAATGTCCCCTCGGGAACGCATCGCTATCTGATGCGGATTGAAACCGAAGGCACGACGATCGCCCCGCTCTTTTTCTGGAACAAGGCGGCGTTCCAGCCTTACATGCTGCGTGACGGCATCACCCTCGGCATCCTCTTCGGGATCCTCTTTGCGATGCTGGCCTATAACCTTTTTCTCTTTGTGTCGTTCAAATCCCGGATCTATCTCTTCTATGTCGCCTACATGTGTTTTTTCACCATGCACGCGCTCTCGGCCCAGGGCCTGTCCTATATCCTGGTTGGCTCGAACTCCCACGATCATTGGTGGTCGAATCAGGGCTTCGTGGTCTTCGCCGAGCTGGCCTCGATCTTCATGGCGCTTTTCAGCATGCATTTCCTCGACATCAAGAATCGGCATCCTATCATCTATAAGCTATGCCTTGTGCATCGAGGCATTTCGATACTCGACATCATCAACGTTCAGTTCCATAGCTATGAGCTGGCCGCAAAAATCGCGAACCTCAACGTGGCTTTCGTCTCCTGCCTCATGATCACGGCCGGGGCCATCAGCATCTATCGGCGCTACCGACCTGCCTACTTTTATACCGTGGCCTGGAGCTTTTACCTCCTGGGGGCGGTGGTGATGGTGCTGAAGTATCAGGGTGTCCTTCCCCTCAATGCGTTGACGGAATATGGGAACCTTTTCGGAGCCTGCGCCGAGGCCATTCTGATTTCGATCGCCCTTGGTGACCGCGTGAATCATTACAGGAACAAGGCCGAGGCTGAAATTCACAAGTTGAACGCCGATCTGAAACTTCATATCGAGCATGTCGAGGAACTGGTCGAGGACAAGACGCGGGATATCCGTTCGATTCTTAAAAATATCCATCAGGGTATTTTTATGATTGAAGCGGACGGCCGCATGCATGCGGAATATTCGGACTATCTCTGCAGCATCCTGGGCGAGAAACCGGGCCGGACCGAGCCTGCCTTTGATATACTCTTCCGTCATGCGAATGTGGATTCCGACACGCGGGCGATGAATCAAAACATCATCGAGACCTCACTCAATGCGGATGTCTTTAATTTCGAGGCCAACCACAGTCATCTTCTGCGCGCGGCCCAGCTGAAGATGACGGCCGGCACCCGGGACGTTGAACTCGACTGGGTGCCTATCATCACGGACGCCAACCATGTCAGTAAACTTTTGGTGAGTGTGCGGGATGTGACGGAAATCAAGCAGCTGACCCGCGAGTCCGAGGAGCATCGGCGCACTCTGGAATTGATCGAACGGATCATCAGCTTTCCGGCTTCGAAGTTCGATTCCTTCTTTGAAAGCGCCAAGGATCTGCTCGCGTCCTGCCAGCGGCTGATGGAAAGTGCCAGCATCGACCTGGAACGCGCTCGGCATCTGAGCCGGAATCTTCATACCCTCAAGGGTTTGACGCGGGCCTTTGGTTTCAAAGAGATATCCTCGCGCATCCATGAGATGGAGCATATGCTCCACGATACCGTGAAGAACCAGAAGACCGAGGGACTGCCCACGGCGCCTGTCTATATGGCCTTTGAGTCGATCGAAGAGGACTTCCAGGAGCTTTTCTTCATCAACTATACGCGCCTCGGCCGTGAATATGCGAAGCAGGATCATAAACCTGCCGAGATCCGTAGTCTGATCGCCTCCATCAATTCTCTTGTATCAGCCATCGAGCGCGGCACCCCGCAGGCCGGTCTGAGTCAGCTGAAAGACACTTTGGTGAAAGACCTTTTCTTCAATATGAGCTATCTGCTGCAGGATCTGAATGAGGGTCTGGATAAATCCGTGAATCGCCTGGGTATTAAAAAACCTACGGTGACGGTTCTCGGTGATAGTTTCCACTTCTACCCG
>NZ_DASTAT010000110.1 GCF_035712445.1 Oligoflexus sp.
CTGGGTCGGGTTGTAACACAAGGGAGCCGGGTCTGATAGGCCATCCTAAAGCAAAAAAGTCGGTCAATGACCGGCTTTCCACACTTGGTTTTAAGGCCCAAGGCCTCGCGAGGGAGCCGAGGGAAGCGGATTACATCATGCCGCCCATGCCAGCTGTAGAGTTAAGCCAGGATAGAAAATAGTATGTTTATTATCAATATGTTACGGGATAAGTAAATCGTGCCCATCGGAACGATATTGAATGATTTTGAGGCAAAATGTAAAATTTACCTTGATTTCATTCATCACTCCTAGAGGTCAAATGGCATCCAGCAGAGCACAGAAGCAAACTGACGCAATCTTAAAATCTCTTGGCATTTTCCGTGCTTCCGACGCTATCGAAAAGGGCATCTCCCAACCCTCACTCTCGAGAATGGCAAAAGAAGGTACTCTTGTGCGTCTGGAACACGGAATTTTCATGCATCGCGATTTCGATAAACCGGAGCATGTGGATTTTATTGTTGCCTGTCTTCGCACGGGTCCAGACTCTGTCATAGGTGGTCTTACTGCGCTCGCCTATTATGTGCTGGTTGAACAAGTACCGACGCAAACTTGGGTTATGATTCCAAACTCGAATAAAGGTACCTACAAAAACTACCGAGTCTTAAGAACCAAGCATGACCCGAAGGTCGAAATTGTCGACAATGCCACATGGCGTATTGTTACTATCGAACGTGCAATTCTGGAAGCCTTCGCCTACTCCACAAAAATGGGCTATCAGACGGCTTTGACAGCTGCGAGGACAGCTCTTGCCGAGAAAAAGACTACCGAAAGCAAACTTCAAAATGCCGCAAAAAGATTAGGTATTCGGCCACTCCTTATAAAAAATTGGGAGGCAATAACGACAAAATGAAAACCTCTTTATCAACTCCTCAGATAAAATCAATAGAAGCGAAGATTTTGAACATCTCTCGCACGACCGGTCGTTCTTCGATGGAAACGCGAACCCTCTTCCTTCTGGAGCGAGCCGTAGCACGAATACTTCTCGATTCTTTGCTTCAAGACCATCTTGTTTTTAAGGGAGGATATGTCGCGCTCCGTATTTACCAGTCTACTCGATTCACGTCTGATATCGATGCTGTCATAAAAGGACTTTCCCCGGAAGAAGCTATTCAACGAATTAAAAATGCCGTTGATCATGATATGGGGGACGGAGCGTGGTTTGTCTGGGAGGGAGAAGATACCTTGCAAACCCAGGGCGAATATGGAGGTCGACGCCTAACTTTTCGAGCTGGAATCGGTGATATACCTGCCAAGCTCAAGAACGCTTTAATTGTGAATATCGATCTTGGAATTGGTGATCCTGTAACGCCTGGACCTTTCAAAACGGAAACAACGTGTACTCTCGGGGAAGGGAGCTTGTCATGGCAGGTTTATCCAATAGAGACGATGTTGGCGGAAAAAATTCATGCTCTGGTTGTTCTGGGAGACAACAACTCACGATCCAAGGACGTCTACGATATCGATTTATTCTGGCCACAGGCAAATATCGAAAATCTGCGACTGGCGTTGGAAGCCACCTTTAATTTCCGCGGCGATCGAGTGCCTAAGTCATTTGCCGATACAATTCGATCCATTGATACCACGCTACTCAAAAGGGGGTGGGTGACGGCAACGCTCTCTCTTAAGGAAAGGCCCAAGTTTGAGTCTGTGATGGAATCGCTGTTGGAGAAAATAGGACAGATATAGGACAAATAAAAAGCCGGTCAAAGACCGGCTTTCCACTCTTGGTTTCAAGGCCCCAAGGCCCCGCCAGGGGCCGAGGGAGGCAGCTTACATCATGCCGCCCATGCCGCCCATACCACCCATTCCGCCCATGCCACCCATAGCAGGAGCAGCAGCTGCACCAGCTTCTTGAGGCTTGTCAGCGATCATGGCTTCGGTGGTGAGGAGGAGACCAGCAACGGAAGCTGCGTTGGTCAATGCAGTTTTGGTGACTTTGGTTGGGTCGATGACGCCAGCCTTGTAAAGATCTTCGTAAACTTCAGTCAAAGCATTGAAGCCTTCGCCAGCTTTCATGCCTTTGACTTTGTCGACCACAACAGCTGGCTCGAGGCCTGCGTTGAGAGCGATCTGACGAAGAGGCTCTTCGATCGCGCGGCGAACGATGGCGACGCCGAATTTTTGCTCGCCGTCGACTTTCACAGTGTCCAGAGCGGCTTGAGCGCGGAGGAGAGCTGTACCGCCGCCTGGGACGATGCCGCCTTCGACTGCAGCGCGGGTGGAGTTGAGGGCATCTTCCACGCGGGCTTTCTTTTCTTTCATTTCAACTTCGGTGGCTGCACCGACTTTGATCACAGCAACGCCGCCCACGAGTTTCGCGAGGCGCTCTTGCAGTTTTTCTTTATCGTAATCGGAGGTGGTGTTGTCGATCTCGGCGCGGATCTGAGCAACGCGAGCGTCGATATCAGCTTTTGCACCCTGACCGTCCACGATCGTGCTGTTGTCTTTGGTGATGGTCACGCGCTTGGCCTGGCCGAGCTGCTGCAGCGTGGTGTTTTCCAGCTTCAGACCAACGTCTTCAGAAACCACAGTGCCGCCCGTCAGGATCGCGATGTCCTGGAGCATGGCTTTGCGGCGATCGCCGAAGCCAGGAGCCTTCACAGCAGCGATTTTCAGCGTGCCGCGCAGACGGTTGACAACGAGAGTGGCGAGGGCTTCGCCGTCCACGTCTTCAGCAACGATGACGAGAGGACGACCGGATTGAGCAACCTGCTCAAGAACCGGGAGCAGTTCTTTCATGTTGCTGACTTTTTTCTCGCTCAGAAGAACGAAGGCATTTTCATAAACGCATTCCATGCGCTCAGCATCGGTTACGAAGTAAGGAGAGAGGTAACCGCGATCGAATTGCATACCTTCGGTGAATTCGAGAGTGGTGTCCATGCCCTTGGCTTCATCAACGGTGATCACACCGTCGCGGCCGACTTTGTCCATGGCTTCAGCCAGGATGTTGCCGATGTCGCGGTCGTTGTTGGCAGAGATGGCGCCGACCTGGGCGACTTCTTCGCGAGTCTGGGTAGGACGGGAGATTTTGTCGAGAGCTTCCACGATGGCTTTGACAGCGAGGTCGATGCCGCGCTTCAGTTCCATGGGGTTGTGGCCAGCAGCGACCAGCTTCACGCCTTCGCGGAAGATGGCTTGAGCCAAGACAGTCGCGGTCGTGGTGCCGTCACCGGCGTTGTCGGAGGTGCGGGAAGCAACTTCCTTCACCATCTGAGCGCCCATGTTTTCAAACTTGTCTTCGAGTTCGATTTCCTTGGCAACGGACACACCGTCTTTGGTGATGTTGGGAGCGCCGAACGAACGGTCGATCACCACGTTGCGGCCCTTAGGACCGAGGGTGACTTTCACGGCATTAGCCAGAGTATCGACACCAACGAGAATCTTGCGACGGGATTCTTCACCAAAATTAATCGTCTTAGCTGTCATGATTTCCTCATATTTGAATGATGGAATGAATTAATAAGTGATCTTAGACAAGGACGCCCATGATGTCGTCTTCACGCAGGATCAGGTGCTCGACGCCATTGACCTTGACTTCAGAGCCCGAATATTTGCTGATCAAAACGCGATCGCCAACCTTCAATTCCGGCTTCACGACTTCGCCATTATCCAGACGACGGCCGTTGCCAACTGCGATCACTTCGGCTTCCAATGGCTTTTCTTTGGCGTTATCAGGGATGATGATGCCGCTGGCAGTCTTTTCCTCGGCTTCAACGCGCTTCACGAGGACTCGATCCTGCAATGGTCTAAGTTTCATAGTTTGGCCTCCAACTCTCGTAATAACATTCGATCATTTTGACGGGTTCAAAGAGGGTCTCAGCTTCGTACAGCGACGAAGACATGAGCAGCCCACGGGCTCAGATCAGCCACTTTTTCGAATGGAAAATAAGTATCCTTTTTCAGGTGTCAAGGGAAGGGCTAAAAAAAATCCCGGCATGGCGGGATTGCGTGGATTGATGGCGTTTTCAGGGGATTTAAAGGTCCGGGCTCGCTCTTAGAAGCGCCGAATGGATTTTCTATCCAGCGGGATCGAATCCAAAGACTCGTAGCGAATGTCATGGAAGTAGTCGCGGATCTCCTGAATCAGGTGCCGACGCGCACGCACGGCCGAGGTGGACTCCGCAAAATCTATGGTGACAGGCTGAGCATCCTTCTCACGAGGCACGATGACCAGCTTCAGCTCGCCAGCTTCCGGTTCGCCAGAATGAGCGAGGCAAATCTGTTGGATGTCTGGCCAAGCATAACGAATGGTTTTGAAACGCGTCGCCACTTCGATGGCGGAACTCGTCACGTTGATCGAACGGATGGTGCGGACGTAGAGATAAATGATAGCCAGCCACGGGCTCACCACCATCAGCGCAAAGGCCGCAAGAAGCAACATGGGTGATTGTACGATCATCTGGCCGTTGACGCGGGTGAGCAGCAGGAAGCTCACGCAGCCGATCAGACCAATAAACGACACCGACACCAGCGTGCGGGGATAGGCCAGGAAACGGCGGCCGCCACCGGGCAGGGGGTCGGTGAAGTAATAGTGCTCGCGATCTTCAATCTGGGCTTTTTGGAAGTAGTGGATGGCGTCCTCGTCCTCATTATCTATTTCGATAATGCGGCGCCACATGTTTTCCTCGTCTTCGAAGCGGCCCACGTGTTCAAAGAGAGCCGCTTTCAATTTCAAGGCTTCCAGGTTTTTCGGACCCAGTTCCAGCAAATCCTCGATGGCCTTATGAGCTTCATCCAGGCGACCCTGTTCGACAATTTTTCGAATTTGATTGACGTGCTTCATAAGGTGCCTATCGGCACCTGGGTGGAATCCTTAAGCGACGCTGTGTCCGCTCAAGTTTTTAGCGTTTGTTGTGGAGCGGCGGATAAAAAGCCTTGAAACCCTTATTGCAGACCTTGGCAGCCAGGACGAAGGGGGGCTGCGCACAGCGCTGGGGTGAGCAGTCATCCAAAGTGTAGTATTCAATCAGGTTTTTACCGCCTTCAGCCCAGGCCGCACAGTAAAGCTGGACCTGACCTCTGTCGTTTTCCATGAGGATATTATCGCAGTAACAGGAATTGCTGGGAGCCTGGGGTTCCGGGCGCGGTGTCGCGGCCATTTGAATTTTTTGACAAAGGCCGCTGAAAAGCTGGCTGCAATCCGCTGGTTCGCAGCTCGAACGGGACTGGCTGGCCCAGACCTTGGTGCTCTGTCCTGAGTTTTTTGTATCTTCCCAAATCGCGCATTGGGGTTCACCTGCAGCATTGATCGTCGGACCGCAGAGGCAAAAATCATGGGGTTTCCCGGATTTTTCGCCAGTGCTGACGCAGCTGATGAGCGCGAAGACAAACAAACCGGGAATGAAGTTCAAAAAGCGCATGACATTCCTATGCGAAAAAATGGCCACCCAATTGGCGAACGGACCCTAGTTTAGGGGCAATGCCCATGATTGGGAAGCTTATCTTACAGGATTTTGACAAAAGCACTTGTCGGTAAGGCGGCATGTGATAAGAAAGGCAGAACCGTCCACGGATATCACACATCAGCAGGGGACTCGCCATGTTCACAAAGATGACTTTGCCCGAAAAATTCTTTCAGCAGGCGCAGACGCGTCTGGATCAGAAGGCGTTTTACTACTGCCGTG
This sequence comes from Oligoflexus sp., assembly GCF_035712445.1. Taxonomy (NCBI): domain Bacteria; kingdom Pseudomonadati; phylum Bdellovibrionota; class Oligoflexia; order Oligoflexales; family Oligoflexaceae; genus Oligoflexus; species Oligoflexus sp. The sequence goes on from NZ_DASTAT010000110.1 coordinate 5,667, forward strand.
TCCGTGACGGGAAATGGGTAAGCATGACGTGGAAGCGTTACCGGGAAGAGGTTTGCCTGCTTGCAAGCTGGCTGCTGGCGCAGGGTGTGAACAAGGGTTCCAAGATCGCGATCCTGTCCGCCAACCGCCCGGAATGGATGATTGCGGACCTTGCTATACTTTCGATCGGAGCCATCTCGATCCCGGTCTATGCGACTTCTTCGCATGCAGATGTAAGCTATATTTTGGAACACTCCGGCGCTGAATATCTGATCGTGGACACTCTGGAACGCATCACCTATCTGCAGAAAACGAAACTTACAGGCATTGTCAGTTTTGAAAAAGCCCCGAAGAAAATGTCGGAGCAGTTCGCGTCGGATGTCCATGCGCTGCCGACTATCCTGCATGAAACAAAGCAGACGCTGCATGAGCCCGTCGCGATCAGTGATGATGATATCGCGACGATTATTTATACCTCCGGCACCACGGGAAAACCGAAGGGCGTGATTCATAGTCACGGGAATATAGCGGAAGCGATGCGGGCGACCTCGGAGATTCTGGAGACGCCGGACGGGATGATTGATCGGTATTTCTCGTTTCTGCCGCTGAGCCACGTGGCGGAGCGGCAGCTGGTGGAAGTCGGTTCCATCATGAACGGGGCGGAAGTCGCGTTCGCAAGGTCGATAGATACCCTGGGTGAAGATCTTCTGCGGTGCCGGCCGACCATTCTTCTGTGCGTGCCGCGTCTTTGGGAAAAGATCTATGAGAAGATTCAAACCGGACTCTTGACGGCGAGCCCTATCAAACGCACGGTTTTTGCCCTGGCCCGTACTCTGGGCGAGCAGCGGATCGACGATGATAAGATTAAAAAAGCCAAGGATCAAAGCCTCGGCGGTATCGTGTCGGACGCTTTGGTGGGCCGCAAATTGCGCGAGCGTTTGGGGCTGGATCGCTGCCGCATGTTTGTCACGGGTGCGGCACCGACCCGGCCTGAGGTCATGCGCTTTTTCGGGGCGTTCGGCGTGATGATTCGCGAGGTCTATGGACTGACGGAGAACCTTTGCCTCGGCGTCCTGAATGATGCCCATGAGGTCATTATCGGCAGCTGCGGCAAGGCCTTTCCCGGCAATGAAATCCGCATAGCCGATGACGGTGAGATCATGTTCCGCGCCCCTTGGATGTTCAAAGGCTATTATAAAAATCCCGTCGCGACCCGCGAAGTCCTTTCGGACGACGGCTGGTTCGCAACGGGTGATCTTGGAGCCTTGGACAGCGAAGGACGCCTTCGTATCGTCGGTCGCAAAAAAGAGCTTTTGAAGACATCGGGCGGAAAATACGTGGCTCCGGTGCCGATCGAGGATAACCTGAAGTCGCATCCTATAGTGAAGGACGCGATGATAGTCGGTGATGATAAAAAATACTGCGTGGCCCTGGTTTCGCTGGATAATGAAACCGCGAAGGCCTTGAATTCGGACGAACGCAAAGAGGAGCTGAAAAAGCTTCTGCGTCGGGTGAATGAGCAGCTGGCCAGTTTCGAATCCATCAAGCGCGTCGGTGTGATGAAAGATTCGTTCACTGTGGAAAATGGGGCGCTGACACCGACCTTGAAAGTAAAACGCAACGTCGTCGCGAAGCAGAAGGAAGAATTCATCGACCGGCTTTATCGTTCCGACGATGTGGTTGTGTACGAGATTTGAGCTTATTTCGGGGCAGCCGTGGACGTGTTGTCCGCGGCTGTTTTTGCGCTCGCCGCTTTTTCCTGCGCATACTTGAAAACGACGGATAAACGCACCTGGGTTCCCAGCTTGTCCGTAATCGTCATCTCGCGATTCTCAATCCGTGGCCCGTGCGGCAGAGTTTCCGGAATAATAGGAAAGGTCACTTCACCGACCGTCAGGTCATCACCCCAGAATCCGAATTTTTTGCTTCGCTCAAAGAGTTCGATGCGACAGATGATGGAGACCCCATCCTCCGCAACCTTGAATTTGCGCATGGTCTCGGCCGCGATCTCGCGAATGACGTCACCGCTCAGGGCAATGCTGAACAACGGATTGGGTTTTTTATCGGGCACCCAGTTCTTCAGGCTCTTGATTTCAATTTCGCCGAATTCCCCAATGACACGTTCAATTTTCAGGCGTTCGGTGAAGGGTTTCTTCACTTCCTCTTTCAGGATGGGGAGGGCATCGGCTGTGAGTTTGAAGTAATAATTGTTGATCCCGCTTGGATCCTGGTTGCCCGAGCGCAGGGCTTTGATGGTCACGGTCAGATCGAGTTTATCGTAGTCGATAAATGTTTCCTCACCCTTCCCAAAGAGTGGGCTTGAGAGGAGCAGCCATGTCAAAAGCCAGATGCGCATGAGGAACCCTTTCGTCCTGGTCATTTTCGGCAGTTATCCGGTCGGGTTTGAGTCCGCGGGTAAAGATCAGGGTTGGGGAATCAGGCAAAATGCCCCGGTTTGCGGCTTTGATTTTCGGTGGATCCCTCGCTCCGGCCGGCAGGGGGCGGGGCTGTATAACGCGCTGTTGACAGGGCGGAAGTCCTGTCCTAGTCTGCGATCCTTGCAGGAACTTCATCCGCATAATCGACGTGACGGACCTATGGATTCATCCCTGACCATTCTCTTTCAAGATCATCACCTCGTGGCTGTCAGCAAGCCGGCGCGTTTGCCTGTGGCATCGGATCACAGTGGGGATGAGACCCTCTTGGAACGCGTGCGGGCCTGGAATGCCGCGCGGCAGGAGGAGGGGAAAAAGGGTTACTGCGTGCCCATCCACTTTCTGGATCGGCCGGTTTCTGGGCTGGTGCTGTTTGGATTGAGCAGCAAGGGGGCCGCGCGTTTGAATGAGATGTTCCGAAAGAGGCAGCTGAATAAAATTTATGTGGCCATTGTCGAGGGGATTCCGCGGCAGCCGCGCGGCCGACTCGAGCATTTTCTGGCCAAGGATAAAAATAGCAATCTGACCCGGATTACAGGGGCCAAGGATCCTGAGGCCAAGCGCAGTATCCTTGATTACGAAGTGATTGCGACCCACGGCAACCGCAGCTGGATCCGCGTGGAACCGGAAACCGGAAGGAGCCACCAGATTCGCGTGCAGCTGGCTTCGCTGGGAACGCCGATCGTTGGGGATGGGAAGTATGGGTCTTCCATGAACTGGGAAGGCCGTATTGCGCTGCATGCTTTTTGTTTGAATTTAAAACATCCTGTTGGCGGCAAGCCTTTGACTCTGGAAGCTCCTTTGCCCGCTTACTGGAACGAGATCTGGCCGGAACCCTGGCCGCTTCAGGAAATGAGACAGAATCATGGATAAGAATCGTTTTAGATCGCAGATGACGAAGGGTGAAAAAGCTTCGGAGGGCGACGGGCGGATGCCGAGAGGGTCGATGCAGACGGAGGGCCGGGGATCCTGGATGCAGGCCGATGGTCGTGGGCCGCGGACGGATGGTCGTGGGCCGCGGACGGACGATCGTGGGCCGCGGATGCAGGGCCAGCCCCCAAGGGCGCCGAAGGTTCCCAAGATGCAGACCACCACGCTGTGGGATTTTCCGTCCCAGCACTACGGTGAAGAGATGCAGGGCGATGCGGACTATATTGGAGCCACGCCGTCCTATGTGATCTGGAACCTTCTGCACCGTTATACCAAGCCGGGTGCTGTGGTGATCGATCCCTTCTGCGGCAGCGGCACGACGCTGGATGTCTGCAAGGATCTGGACCGCCGTGGGATTGGTTTTGATATTTCTCCGTCGCGTCCGGATATCCAGAAGGCCGATGCGCGGCATATTCCGCTGGATGATGCGAGCGCGGACTTTGTGTTTATTGATCCTCCTTATTCCACGCATGTGAAATATTCCGGGGATCAGCAGTGCATAGGCGAACTCGATGCGCGGGGCGGCGGGTATTACGAGGCGATGGAGGAAGTGATCGCCGATATCTATCGCGTGCTGAAGCCGGGCGCTTACTTCGCGCTTTATGTTTCGGATTCCCAGGCGAAGAACAAGGCCTTCTGTCCGATTGGATTTGAGCTTTTCCTGCGGATGACGCGGCTTTTTGAGCCCGTGGATATCGTTTGTGTGACGAGGCATAATAAATCGCTGAAGCGGAATCACTGGCATACGTCGGCGATTGAAGGGAATTACTTCCTGCGTGGGTTTAATTATCTTTTCGTCGTGCGCAAGCGTCCGGTGGAAAGCGCAGACACGCATAAGCATGAAGAAGCGGGGATGCTGTCGAAGCTTTTCGAGGCGGCTGCGAAGGCCAGCCCGGGTGAAGTCGTGACGCCGGAGAAATTCGGGCATCTTCTGGATAACGAGAAGGACAAGCTGCAGGAGCATCTGAGCAAAAAGCAGCAGAAAAAGCTTAACCGCGCCGCACGTGCACCGCAGAGGGCGGAAGCGGATGCGCCGCGGACGAGTTCAGCGGGGGCTATCAAGCCGGTGCAGCATCCTGTCAGGAAAAAGAAATTCCAGGGTGGGCCTCGCAAAGGTCCGCGCTGACGGCTGGTAGCGGGCCACGCAAGGCCCGCGCTTTATAGGAAGACCCTGATGGACATCGCAAAATTAATCGCAGAGATTCGGCAATTTTCAGAGGAACGCGACTGGCGGCAATTCCACGATCCCAAGAACCTGGCCGCTGCGGTCAGCGTGGAATCGGCCGAGCTTTTGGAAATCTTTATGTGGCTGACGCCCGAGCAAAGTCGGAAACTGCCCGAAGATAAAATGCAGAATGCCCGCGACGAAATCGGTGATGTCCTGATCTGTCTCCTGAATCTGGCGGATCAATTGGGAATCGATGCGGTGGATGCGGCTCTTAAGAAGATGGACAAAAACCGCGCGAAATATCCTGTTGAAAAAGCCAAAGGGCTCGCGCGGAAGTATGACGAACTCTGAGCATCAGGACGATTTCTTCACCTTCGGATCGTCCTTCTCCAAAACCGCATACATCACCCGTTCCGCAGGAACGGTGTGATAGCCAAGCTTCTCCCAGACCGACGAACTAATAAAACCATCAATCATACGAATCGTATTCGCATTCGGAGGCAGGGCATCCAGAAGCTGCTTCAGAATCTGAAGCCCGATCCCGCGTTTGCGGAATTCAGGCCGAACCATGACATCGGTCAGCTGAAAAAGAAAAATATCATCCGAGATGACCCGACCAAAGCCGATCAACCGCGAACCTTCGAAGGCTGTTGCGTAATGCGAAGTCTTCTCCAGCATCTTCTGCAAAGCAGGAGCCGTGCGACTGCCATCCCGGTTCCAGCCGACAATGCTATACATTTCTGATAATTGATCGAAAGGAACCGGTCCGTTCAATAGGACTTTGATATCCATACGCTGGCCTCTTTTCCGGTAATCCTTCCATTGTAACCGCGTCAGGATTCGATGGCCACGCGAAAAACGGAGTGCTGGGGAAAAGCGGCTTTTACAGCGTTCTGCTGCTCGTCGGCTTTCTCGGGATCCAAAAGCCCGAGTATCATGCCCCCGCCGCCGGCCCCCGTGGTTTTCACCCCCGGCAGACCGATTTTGCGGCAGAGCTGTATCATCTCTTCCAAAGCATCCGGCACGACCGAGGCCGCGCGCAGAAGCTTGCCGCATTCATTCATGGCAGCACCTACGGTTGCAATATCACCCTGCTGCAGGGCTCCGTAAACCAACCAGGAAAGATCATCGAAGCTTTGCAGATGGCGTTCCCCGGCGCGGCCTTTGAAATAAGGCTCGGCCTGACGAATCATGGCCATGGTGGAGGCGCGGACGCAGCTATCAATCAAAAGAAATTCCCAGCTTTTATGTCCGCTCGGGACTTTCAGGGAAATGGGCAGGATGGGTTTATTCCGGGCGAAAAGAATGCAGGCCTCATAAGCAACCACAGCGGCATCCAGGCCCGAGGGCGTTCCGTGAAAGCGCTTTTCCAGTTCGTTCGCATAGGTCGCGAGCTGAGCCGGTGGCAGTTCATAGCCAAGGCTCGACGTCAAAGCCCGGAGAGTCGCCACACAAAGCGTCGCGGACGAGCCGAGCCCGGCGCCTATCGGCAAGGCGTTATGACTTTTCGCGCTCAAGGAAAACGGAGCGGATCCCAAAAGCTCCATCGCATCGGAAAGGACACTATTGACCCGCGGCGAGGCCTCATGCCCGGCCATGGTCAGCTGAATCTGCTGCTGCTTGTCATGTCGCGGCTGAGGCGTCAGCGTTAAATGAAGACGCATCTGTTTCAGCGGCAGAGCCACTGCGTGAGTGCCGTACACCACCGCATGTTCGCCCACGATAATGGCCTTGCCACAGGCGCTGGCATGAGCCTCGACCGGCGCGGGACGCGGGTCCGCAGAACTTTGGGAATTTTGATGTTCACTCACGTTTTATTACTCACTTTGAAAGTCCAAACGCGGACCACCACCCACGCTGTCATGCAGCAGGCGATCCGCCGCCAGGCGTCTTTGCAACCAAAGTTTCAAGCGTTCATGTTCGCTGGCTTCATGGATCACATGAATATTCGGTCCAGCGTCAATTGTAAAGTAAGCATGAATTTCACCCTGCTGTCGCGCCTGCCGCAGATCGGCGAGGAATTGCAGCGCGTCCTGATTCAGATAATGAACGGGATGGCTTGCGGTCATGATTACGGCGTGCATTTCGAGGGCTTCGACTTCAAGCCAAAGGCCAAGGCCTTGCATATCGCGATCGGCCAGGGCCTGCTTCACAAGGTTCATGCGTTCGGGCAATCCGCTGAGGCGCGGTATAAAGAGAGGACTGCTCCAGGCCAGCTCATGCGCTTCGGTGGATCCGACGGCTTTTTGTTCCGTGCTGAACAGCACCACGGTGTCGCGCAGGGCCCAATGCTCATCCGAGAAGAGCGAGGCATAACGCTGGGAGTCTTCATTGGATCCCGCTTCCCACTGCACAAAACCGCCGAAAAGAGAGCGGCAGGCACTGCCGGATCCCAGTCGCGCAAGGTCAGCGAGCAGCGTGCGGTCGAAACCCTTGTTTTCCAGATCGTCCCAGTTTCGTGAATCCGTCCAGGCCATCAACGCTGCAAGGGTCAAGGCCGCGAGTCCGCTGGCGCTGCTGGCAATGCCTGCGCCCATCGGGAAACTATTCACGGATGTGATCTGAAGTTTGGCGGTAAAACCAAACCGCAGAGCAAGCCGATCGAGATGCACGAAGGTTTTATTGAGGTTTTTATCCCGACGCGTATAAACGCGATCACCGAGGCGAAAACTATGATCATCCGCGTGGGAAAGACGGGCCGAGGTTTTCGTTGCCAGTTGATTGAGGGTCATCGATAGCGAGTCATTCGCCGGCCACTGTTTGGCATTCGGGCGTTTGCCCCAATATTTGATGAACGCAATATTGCTGGGAACGGAAGCTGTATAAAGGGAATTCATGATAATGCCCCGGAATAAAGGCTGGCGCCGTGTTCAATCGGATGCACAGGCAAAGGATACCAGCCTTCACGCGCAAGGCATGCGGTTGCCTCCTCGGTATCACCATGTGTGCCGATCAACAGGATGGCATCCTCGCCTCCTGCGCCTGTGGTCTTGGCTGTCCAGCTTTGATCAAAACCGGGCAGAAATTCAAAATTGTGAAAGAGCTGCTCCGGAAAGTAGGGGAGGCCGGCAAAGATACGACGCTGCGTGGCAACATCCTGGCAAAGTTTAGGAAGAGCGTGTGCTCCTTCCTGCCAAAGGTTGAGCCAGCCGCGAATGCACTGATTGGAAGCTTCGTAAAAATCGCGCTGCCGACCACTGTCCTGCAAGGCGGTGCGCACGCTGCCGCCGACTGTGCTTGTCGGTGCACCGGCGCCGCCCACAAAGACCTGGAGATAGGGAATCAAAGGCTTGGGATCGAGCTTTTTCAAGTACTGTCCAGGCCAATTCTGATAATCCGGCGTCCAAAGAATAACGCCACCCAAAGCCTGCGTGAGAACGTCATAACCCGATGCAAAGGATTGCTGCACGCGCTGCATGCGAAATGCGAGAGCGGCAGCTTCCAGCTTGGTATGCTCATCCAGGGTCGTCAGATTCTGATGCAAAGCCGCAGCCGCGAGCAGAACGCCTAAACGCAGTGCCGTGGAACTGCCGAGTCCGAAACGGATATCAAGTTCGGAGGTGATGGTACAGTCAGCATGCGGCAAAGCAAAATGATGCTGCGCGAAGTCCGCGACCTGAAGGAGCGGTTCGGAACTGATGTCCTGAGCTGTCGCGGCATTCAAAGCGCGTGCTGTGGGCCAAAGGTCGGAGGCGAGGGTCCAGCCTCCTTCTTTCTTTTTCGTCAGTGTCACTGTCAAATATCGGTCCACTGCCATACTCAATGCCGGATGGCCGTCCAGCACCGCGTATTCGCCGGCCAATAGGATTTTACCTGGCACTCGGACCGAGACGCTGTTCAATGACGCTGGGCTCCTTTTTGCTGGGCCAAACGCAGATTGCTTTCATGCAGACTCATGTGGCCACGTTGAATACCTTCGGACGCCAAAGCTCTTAAAGCGGATAAATTTTGCGCGAGTCCGACAGCGACCACGATCTCTGCAAGGCCCTGCGCATTGGGCGAACCCAAAATCTTAAGCGCCGCCTGCGATGTCGGATGCAGCGTGGTCACGCCCCCCACGGTCCCAAGGGCCATGGGAAGCTCGATTTCACCTTCCAGATCGCCTTCGCTGTTTTTCCACCAGCGGGTCATCGGCTGATAAACGCCCGTGCGGCAGCAGTAGGCATGCGCCCCGGCCTCCACCGCGCGCCAGTCATTGCCGGTGGCAATCACCACGGGATCAATGCCGTTCATCACGCCTTTATTATGAGTGGTCGCGCGATACACATCATGCGCCGCGAAAAGATAAGCCTGCTCGATGCGATCGACCACTTCCGCGCCGTTGAATTCACGGTTGGAAAGAGCTTCTTTGGGAACCTTGCAGTGCGCGCGGGCTATGCGTTTGTCACAAAGATTCGTAAGAATGCGGAGGCCGACTTCACAGGGCAAAAGTTCCTGCATGCGTTTGCCGAGGCGCTCGCACATCGTATTGATCATGTTCGCACCCATAGCGTCACGGGTGTCGATATCCACGTAAAGAACGAGGGATTTCAAAGTTTCGATGTAGCGCCATGAAATATTCTGGGCTCCACCGCCGCGTGCGAGCAGTCGATGATGACCTTCGTTGGCAAAGGCGATCAGATTCTGTCGCTCAGCACTCAGGATGCTTTCGTAGTCACAGGGCTCAAGCAGGAAAACCTGGACCTGGCCTGTGCCAACCGGCGCCGTGCTGCTGGTTTGAAAGCCGCCTCCGGCCCGAGCAAGCTTGGCGCCGTGACTTGCCGCAGCGACCACGCTGGATTCCTCGACAGCCATGGGGACGAGCACGTCCTGGCCGTTGATATGAAAATTCGTAGCAATACCCAGAGGCATGGCAAAGGTACCAACGCCATTCTCGATAAAGACATCCACCAATTCCGCTGTGAGAGTGCCAAAATCCCCGAGGGCATGCGTCTGTCCGCGATCCAGGCGTCCCATGCCCATGACGATTTCACGCCTTTGGCCGATAGGGAGTTCATAAAAACCTGGCAAACGGGAAGAAACTGGAGTCTGGGCCGTTTGGTAGCGATTCTGAAACAGATTGCGATTTTCACCGGTCATGGTTTCATTTCCACTGGAAGGTCAGAGTCAGTCGCCTGATAGAGAGCGTCCTCAGAATGCCTGAAAGCCCAACACAGTTCAAGTTTTCTTGAACAGCATCTGACATCCTGGAAATGTCATTTCTGTCCCTTGATTCTCAGGACTTATGCACGGACGATGGATTCAAATTCCCGCTCAAAAGGATGGCCCAGAACCAGGCGCTGCGACAAATCATCCAGGCGAGCCGCGCCGGTGGCCATGAGTGTTACCTTGAGTCCCTGACGCAGGGTTTCCAAAAATTCCAGGGGAGCCTCTTCGCTCTCCAAGGCAGCGCGTAAAAGTGGCAAGCCTATGCCGACCAGCCTCGCACCCAGAGCCACTGCCTTTGCAACCGTCATTCCATCACGAATCCCGCCGGTGGCAATCAGAGGCAAGTCAGGGAAGGCCTTATGCACAACGGCCAGGCTATACGCGGTGGGAATACCCCAGTCGCGGAAACCGAGACCCAGGTCCTGCGACATCGCACTACGGCTGCGCAGCCCTTCGATATGGGACCAGGACGTCCCGCCCTTGCCGCCGATATCCACGGCCTTGAAACCCATTTCCTTTAGGCGTCGCACAGTATCGGGGGCCATGCCGCAGCCGACTTCCTTGGCAATCACCGGGACGCTCAGATGTTTGCAAATGCGTTCCAGTCCATGCAGAAGTCCCGAGAAACGGCGGTCGCCTTCCACCTGGACGAGTTCCTGAACAAGGTTGAAATGAATCGCCAGGGCATCGGCATCGATCATATCCACTGCGCGCTGACAGATATCCAGCGCATCCGGACCTGTGAGCTGGGACATTCCGATATTGCCGATCAGAAAAAGTCCGGGGGCCTCGGGTTTCACTTTGAATATAGGCGCATATTCCGGGTTATCGAGGGCAATGCGCTGCGATCCCACGCCCATGGGAATATTCATGCGCGCAGCGGCCTGAGCCAGACGGCGATTGATTTCAGTGCCTTTACTGATGCCGCCGGTCATGCCTGTGATCAGTATGGGAGCGCTGAAGGTACGGCCGAGAAATTCGCGACTCAGATCAAGGGCGGACTCATCCATCCGGGGCAGGGCTTCCGGAATAAAATACAGGCGATTGAATCCGGTGAAGCGATCGCTGGCTTCGACGTCCTTGTTCCGGCAAATCTCGATGTGCTGGTCCTTTCGCAGCTGACCCATCATATCAAGAAGGCGTGGTTGATCCGCGTCCTCGACCACAAAAACCCATTCCGCAGCGGTCGGGGTGCAGGCCCCGTGCAGGGTAAAGGTCGGGCCCTCGTTCAGGCGGACGGTAATGCGGGTCAGATGAGCGCCATCACGGCTGCCGGGAGTGGGCTGCAAGAGGAGGCGGTCCACACCGAGAGCCTGGACAAATCCAGCACTTCCCTGTTCTGACAGCCATGGCAGGGCCGGTTCGAGTTTGATAAGATCAGGTGTCCTGGACAAGGAAAGCCTCCGTGACGAGCAGCTGTTCGAGGGCTTTGTTTACCACAGGATGTTTCCTTAGACAAATCTGGCTTGGAGATTTTGCATGAAAAAGCGAGGTCTGATCGTTTTGGGCGGCTTTTGTATGACCGCGGCCGCATGGGCCGGAACCAATGTTAAAACAGAAACCGTGGAGGAGCAGGAAAAATCGGAAGTGAAGGTCTTCTGCTCCAAAGCTTCGGAAAAAGAGGCGGTGGCCGCTTGCCAAAAATGGTTGGATGCCCAGAGTAAAACATTGGGGCAAAGACTTCTGACCAGCTACTGCAGCGAAGGCGAATTGCAGTCGAGCAATACCGGCTGTCTTTACAAAGCAACTGGCGAACTGAAATATGTCCTGAAGAAATTCAGAACGGAAACAGAAAGAAACAACTGATGGCGAAGCTTTTGATTGCAGGGGGCGGTTATCTGGGGCAGGCCTTGGCCGAGCGGGTCTTGGCCACGGGGAAACAGGATGTTTCTGTCCTGCGCCGGAGCAAGGTTGCGTGGCCCGGAGTGACCAGCATCCAGGCTGATCTTCTGCAGCCCGAGTCCCTGAAGGTTCTGCGCGATGTCGAGGACATTGTTTACTGCGCGTCCGCCGATGCGTCGGATGAGGCGAGTTATCGTAATATCTATCAGGATGGTCTTCGTAATCTTGTGCAGGTTGTGCAGGCTCAGGGCGGGTATCGACGTTTGATCTATATTTCCAGCACTTCGGTGTATGCGGAAGCCAACGGGGCCTGGGTGGATGAGACCGATCCGAACCTTGTGCAGCTGGGACCCTCACGCTTTATGGTGAGCGGCGAAAAATTCCTTATGGAAGGGGCCGGTGATTTTTCCATCCTGCGTATGGGCGGGATTTATGGACCGGGCCGGACTTATTTTTTGCGGCGCGTCAAGGAAGGTGCGGAGCGGATTTATTCGAAGGGTGGACTTTATAGCAACCGCATTCATCGGGATGATTGCGTGGGCATGATCCTCCATGTGCTCGCGGGTGATGCGCAGCGGCAGGTCTATAATGGAGTTGATTGCGAGGCTGCGGATCGGAATGAAGTGATGCGCTGGATGGCTCAGCAGTTGGGAATGGATCCTGAGTCTTTAAAGGCGACCGATGATTTGAAGCAGATCGCGGCGCGCGGGAACAAGCGGATCAGCAACCGGAAAATCCTGGATGCCGGTTATAAGTTTCTTTATCCCAGCTATCGGGAAGGCTATACCGCCCTCCTGCATGAAGTTTGATATCAGGGGGCGACGGACTGGGCGCAGAGAGAGGCCGTAAAAAGATTGGGGCCCTCGGCTGCGCGGAAGCTTGAGACCTGTTTGCAGAACTTTGTGGAATAGAGTTCCACTGTGCCTTTCATGGCTGTCAGCACGACTTCGTAATCGGTATTGGGTTCGATCGGCAGGCTTTCACCCGGTTTATACCGACTGCGGCTGTAGGCGTCTTCCTCTTCACCCGGGCGTTTTAAACTTAAATCAAGATATTCGTAGACCTGATACTGCAGCGGCAGGCTGATGGCGCTGATGGCAAAGGTCGTCTGGATCGAACGGCCGAAATTCGGGTAATCGGCGCTCGGTTTTTTGGTGGGGCCGTTTGCGTCCTGGATTTCAACCGTTGCGCGCGAGGTGCGGCAGGATTGGAGCAGGGTCAGGGCAAGCGCGAGCAGCACATGAGCTTTCATGGATGTCCTCATTATCTTTGGGCCATATTCTATCAGAAATTGCTGGCATGGATAATGCAAGTTTCAGAGGGCGCACTTGGACGCTGTTGAGGAGGGATTTATGACTGATCTTATTTCGGCTTTGGGGCTTAAAGGTGTTCCTGAATTATTCATGCTCAGCACCGAGGACATCGATCGCTACAAAGGTGTGAAATCCGTGATCGCGATCGTGGCCCCGGATCGGAACCACCCTGGTTTCAAAACCGCGCAGGAGTATTACTCCGTGCTGGACCACAATGATAATATCATCGTCATGGTGGAAGACCATCCGGACGGAACCTTGCATGAAAGACTGCAGGTGGGTCCGCAGGAGTTTTGCTGTGCTTTGATTGATAAGAATGGGCAGACGGTTATGCGGGGGGATGAGATTCCTACGCTGCAGACTGTGAGGGAGCATTTGCAGACCCGGAGTGAGGGAGCGCTTCCGCATTGAGGTTTTTGGGTTATTGAGGAGAGAGGCCGCAGCGGATTTTTACGCTGCGGTTTTTTTTGGTCTAATATTCAGGCTCAAGGATTCCGATCATTCTTACTGAGGCGAAAAAATCGGAGTCAGCTTGGAGTTGGATAAAAAGAAAAAATCGAGCTTTCATCTCAGCAAACGCCGCCTGATCAACCTCATCGGACCGTATTCTGCAGGGGTTTGCGCATGCGTGGTTGTGCTGATGACCAACCTATTTATTGCCCTGAGTGGTGCGGACGTTTCTTATGATAGCGCGGGGTATATCCTGCGGCATTTTCTAATATGTATCCCTTTCTCAGTCGCCTTTCTTTTCGATTTTCCCACGCGCTTTGTCACAGAACGTAAAAACAAGAAAATGATCGTCAAACATTTGACGCTTTCTTTCATCCTCCTGCACGGGACGCTGGGTACTTGTACCATGCTCATGATGCTGCCGGAGGACATTAACGCCGGGCCTTCCTACTTTTGGTTCACTTACGGTGTGGTTATGTTCTTTTTGGTAGGGGCGACTTTCCTGGATCTGCTTATCTATGGCGCGGTCTATTTTGTTTTTATCCTGCATTACATGAGGATATCAGGAGACTTTACTCTGCACGAAAAGTTCACCTTCTGCTTTATGCTCTTTCAATTGGTACATTTTACTCCCGTGGCTCTGCTCGCTGCCTCCCGCATCAACGCGATTCGTCATGCGTTCAAGCAGCTGGAGAAAGTGTTCTATCCCCACCAGATTCAAATGATCAGACGATCCAGGGAATTGGAGCAAACGATGCCGACCCAGGCTGGAGAAGCCTGCGTGATTTGCTTTGATGTGATCGCCAGCTCCCAGATTCAGCATGTGGATGCTAAAAAATTTCTGCGGAGAGTCTTCGCCCGCTGCAACGCGATTATGATGGAGGGGTACAATGGTATCGACCTGGCCGCGCGTGGGTATCGTATCAAGGAGATGGGGGACGGGTTTCTTTGCTCGGTTGGCTACCCCTTTCGGTCAGCCGGTGAATCCATAGCCAAGGATGCTTTGGATTTGGCTCTGCGCTTTCATGAGGTGTTCCGGGAGGAAGTGCAGGCTTTTGAATATAATCGACCGATTCTGTGCGGGATTGGGATTGCTCATGATGGAATTTCCGGTTTTTATCCGGACTCCGGGGCCAAGGAATATGATCTTTACGGGCCGTCTATTGTGCTGGCGACCCGTTACGAGGCTATGCGGAAGTCTTTATTTAAGGGGAGTCCTGATAGCAGCGTTCTGATTCTTCAGGAGCGGGTTTGGAGCAGCCTGAAGTCTGACGAGCGTCCTGGTTTTGTAGAGGTTAATCTGGAGCAGAATGGGCTTGTCGTTCGGGATGATCCGCAGGCGACGAGGGTTTTTTATCGTTGGTTGGAAAATGCATTTTTATTTCAAAGCTCTAGACCGAAATAGCCAAGGGCTGCCCGGATTTTTCGTCGCGAGTCGTTGCATCGAGAAAGGTATAGTAAAGGCGTTCGGCCGTATGATCGTCACGAATACCGAGGCCAACTTCAGCCAGACTTACGGTCACGAACTCATCCCGCAGAGCACGATCCAGGGAAAGATAAACGCGCTCCTGAATGATAAGAATGGAACGCGGCTGCTGCGCGGACAAAAGCTTTTTGCGCATTTCTTCATAACGCGTAGCCAGGATCACGGCCCGTCCGTAGAGATCGTACTCCTTGGTTCCGGAATCCGGAAAAAAACCGACAACGTTATCGAGTGCAATTCCAATCCCACAGCAGACCGGATCCTGGAGCTGCAGGAACTTCGACTCCTCCTGCAGGACCTCGTAGAAGCGGCGAGCGAGTCGGACAGCATCATTAGCCATGAAACCTGTCGGTGAGGCGAAGGGGTAGCCAACCGAGCAAAGAAATCCGTCGCCCATCTCCTTGATCCGGTATGCATTGGCGCGAAGGCTCTCGCCATCGTAGCCCTCCATCATGATTTCATTGCAACGGCGAAAGACGCTGCGGAAGAATTCCTTGGCTTTCTCGTGCTGAATCCTGGAGCTTCTGATGATGTCAAAGCTCATGACGCAGGCTTCACCAGGGGTGGTCGGCATGGTTTCCTCCAGGTTCAGACCCTTTTTAATCCCGGCGATCTGGTGGGGGAACACGATCTTTGTCAGCTGCCCATAGCCATGCAGCGAGGATAGGGACATGTTCTTATAGCGAACGACGAAGATCACGGTGTGTATCATGAGAAAGCAGGCGAAGAAATAGTCGAACGCGTAGCCTCCGCCCTTGACCCAGCCTAGGCTCAGCATGATGTCGTAGGGAACTGAGACAGCCGGCAGCAAGGTGGCCAGGAGGTTGAGGAAGCTGTAGCTTTCCCTGCGCAAGGTCGCGGCAAAATTCAGGACGACGCCCAGCATCGTAAAGAGCATCAAATGCACCTGGTAGTAGGCGGCGAACTTTCCCCAAAAGGTATAGGGCGTCATGGCAGTCAGTGTTGCGACCGGTGCGATGGAGATGATGGAGATATAAAGGAGCAGACGGCCGGCCCGGCTCGGAAAGTAGATGTAGGTGATCGCGAGGAATCCACAGGACGGCACAACGAACACGGAATATTCGAGCTTATAGCGGATCTCGAAGACAAGCCGAGGATCCAGGAAGAAGAAGATATTCTCCAGGTACGAATTCGTGCAGATGATCCGCGTCGCACCGCCGAGGCACACCAGAAGGAAAATGATGCTTTCCGCCCGGCTGTTATCGAGAACGATCATCGTCGCAAAATAAAGGGCGATGATGAAGAATGTGCCCAGTGTCACGAGCTTGGGAGCATCGGCCCGGTAGAACCAGGAGGAGACAGCCGCGGCTTGCCCGAAAACGATGGGCTTACGCAGACCGGCCTTGATGTTTTGGAAGTTACAGACTTCAAGCCAAAGGTCGGCGTCCTTCCCCGTCACCTGAGGCAGGAATACCAGCGCCTCCTGCATGATGGGCACGCAGGATTTGTTGTCGCGACCAAACTGCCCCTGCGACTGCTCGAAGCGCTGCTCACCTGCCGTCAAGGTAAGGCGATAGGCGGAGAACGGCACTCCCATGGCCATGGTCAGACCTTCGGGGACTCCGCCTTTGAACCTGAAATGATAGGTTCCATAGCCTGCGGGCTGCTCCCAGCTGTGAGGGATCGTCACCCTATGTGCCAGCAAAGTTTGAAACAGTAATTGCCGATAATTTAGTGAAGTAAAAGTGGCGGTAATGAGGTTTCAGATGTCAGATTCGTCGAATGTGAAGAAGCTCGAAAGTATTGGGGATTCTGAATCCCTACCTGAAG